>NZ_NTLW01000289.1:0-18898 GCF_002632075.1 Pseudoalteromonas sp. ESRF-bin5
CGTTATGGTGACTGTAAAGATAAAACAACTCTACTCATTTCATTATTAGAAGCGATGAAAATAGAGGCATACCCTGCTCTTGTAGATACAGAAGAAACGAAGCGCTTAATAGAACTACCGGCCACAGCAAGCGTTTTTAACCACGTAATTGTAACTCTTGAGTACAAAGGCAAACGCTATTGGTTGGATCCAACCATTAGCTATCAACGAGGTACACTTCCCTATTTAGCGCAGCCCGATTACGGATATGCACTTATTATAAAAAATGGCGAAAATACATTAACGCCTATGGCACAAACTCCTGTGCATAAAAAGGTAACAGTAAACGATCAATTTTATATTCCTAAAACAGTAAAAGAACCGGTCCTATTTACTACCGAATATTCTTATGCCGAGTTTCAGGCTATTAATCGCAGAAGTAATTTAGCGCGCAACGGGCTAGACAGCGTTGCAAAATCATACTTTGAATACTACCAAGGTTTTTTTGACGAGCTCAAAATCGATAAACCCATGGCGGTAAGTGAAGACCAACAAACAGGTCAGTTTATCACTAGCGAGTCGTACCTTATTAGCCAGTTTTGGGAAAAAACCAGTGACGGATATGAAGCCGATTTTTACGCCTCTGAAATACAAAACAGTGTTTACGAGCCAAAGCAAACTAATCGCACAGACCCACTTTATTTTGAATACCCCAATATAATTGACACCAGCATAAAACTTCATTTTACTGAAAAAAACTGGGCGTTTGACAATAGCCAAGACGAGATTGATAACGACTACTTTTATTTAAAAACATCCGTTAGCTTTAATGATAATGTTTTAACGCTAAGCTATCATTTTTACGCAAAGAAAGACTATATTCCCGCTGATAAAATCAGCGACTACCTAGCGCAACGAAACAAACTTATTTCAGCCACGCACTACTCAATTTTAAAGTACGCAAACACAACCGAGGCGCCTCAAACAACGGCCGACATACTCGATAACCTTGGAGGTAACTGGCTTAAATACGCACTTGCCGGTTACCTTTTATTATTTATTTTCTTTATTGCAGACTGGCGACTCGAGTCGGCAAAGCGCCCTACTTTTGAAAATAACCCATTTTACGCTGTATCGGTTAGCAAGTTTATTATTTACAGCATTTTAAGCTTAGGTATTTATATTAACTATTGGTGCTACCGTAACTTTAAAGCTATAAAGCAGCACAGCAATGCCAATATAATGCCTATTGCTCGCGGTATTTTCGCCATTTTATGGTATTACCCCCTTTATCAAGCACTGAAGCAACACAGTGAATTGCAATCAAGTAAAAGTAAAATAATCCCAAGCTGGGGGGCTGCTGTTTTATTTTTATTAGTACTTGCAACCACATTGGTTTACCGCATGGAAGAATACGCCACTATCGCATTGCTGGTTATGCCTTTCCTATGGCTTCCATTAGTGAGTTACATAGAGCACGCAAACACCAACCAAAAAGCTTTGCATTACAACTCTTACTGGCGAGTCAGACAGTGCTTTATGTCTCTGGCGCTTGCGCCAATATTACTCTTCGGTGTACTTCAAGAAGCTAATATTTTACCTGGTAGCGCTATAATAAAAGGCGAAAAGTTATGGGCTTATCAAACTCACTTTTTAAAACGTAACCGCCTAACACCAGAAAATGAAGACGTTCTCTATTTTTATAGTGATGCCATGTTTGACTATCGAGACGATGGAAACGGAATAACTGATAATTATATTTTTAGCTACTATAAAAACGATGCTGGAAAGCTTGAGTCAGACCTTAGTCACTTTAATGACATTGATAAAATAGAAACCTCATACGGTAAAACTGAACTAGATAACACCACTATTAAAGTAATAAAAACAGATGGAAGTGATTTTTTACTTATTGTTAGCAGGTTTAATAAGCTCGATGAAGTGCTAGTTGATAAAATAAATTTACGCTTAAGTGAAAATAAAAAAGAGTAGTTATTTAACGCTAACATACCGATTTAAAAGAGAATAAAAAACGCGCATCAAGATAATGATAATTATTTGCATTTGAGTGTTGACAGATACTTAGATCTAATTGATAATCACTATCAACAAGGCAGAACATACAGCTTTGTAACGGAATGAATAACTTGTTTCTCGACCCTGAAACAACGTGTGGCGCACGTTAACAGCTATGGTTACTTGTTATCAACCGCAACGCCCCTTGATGTTGATGATAAGTAACCGCCCTACTATTTTACTTGCTACATTGCTCATATCGGTGACGGTAGATATGAAACTAAAAAAGCCCTTACGGGCTTTTTTTATGTCTGAAATTTAGTGAGCAACATACTCACATAAGCTCACAATTTAACGGCGGTTTTTTCGTGCGCGTGCACGGCGCTGTTTTTTCTCTTCTTCTTTAGCAGCTTTTTTAGCTTCTGCAGCGGCGCGTAATCCGGCAACCATTATTTCTTCTTCTTCACGCATGGCTGGTGTTTCCATGGTAATGCGACCAATAATGCCATCTCGAAGTTCGTTAATGAGTATTTCAGACATTTTATACGTGTCTATTTGATTACCACCACGAATACAACCACGCTTTTTACCCGCCATTTCCACAAATTCCCAATCGCTTTCTGGCAATTCGTTTAACTTATAGCGCGCTTTTAGTAGTTCAGGATAAGCATGCAGTAGATATTCAGCGGTGTAACTAGCAACTTCTTCGTACTCAAGTGCAGTGTCGCGTATTGCACCCGTTGCACCTAAACGATAACCTGAATTCTCGTTCTCTACTTTTGGCCAAAGCATGCCTGGCGTATCGTATAGCATAATGCCGTCTTCAAGCTTAATGCGCTGCTGCGCCTTGGTAACCGCAGGTTCATTACCCGTTTTTGCCACTATACGACCAGCTAATACATTAATTAATGTAGATTTACCCACGTTTGGAATACCCATGATCATAGCTTTTATTTGCTTATCGGCACCCACTTTATGCGGCACTAACTTTTTACAAAGCTCATTAATACGGTGTACTTCAGCGGCTTTATCATGACCAAACGCAATGGCTTTAACACCACTTTCTTGCTCAAAGTAGTCTTTCCATACTTGAGTCATTTTAGGATCAGCTAAATCAGCCTTATTTAAAATTTTGATGACCGGTTTGCCTTCACGAAGGGTTGTCACCATTGGATTTTCGCTACTATAAGGAATGCGTGCGTCAAGCACTTCAATGATCACATCCATTTGTGGCATTATTTCTTTAATTTCATTTCGGGCTTTATTCATGTGCCCAGGGAACCACTGGATAGCCATTTTTAACTCCTAACGTATATTTAAGCGCTATTTTAACTGGCAATTCATTTAATTGCGCTATACTGGCGAAAATATTTTTAGATTAGTTGTTATGGCTCTTAAATCAACCATTATGAAGGCACAATTATCGCTTAGCGATATGGATCGCCATGTTTATCAAGATACAAGTTTAACTCTGGCTCAGCATCCATCGGAAACTGACCAGCGGTTAATGATTCGCCTGCTCGCGTTTGCACTTAACTATTGTGATGGTTTAGAGTTTACCAAAGGGCTAAGTGCTGATGACGAGCCAGAGCTGTGGCACGTAAATTACAGTGAAGAAATAGAGCTTTGGATTGAGCTAGGCTTACCTGACGAAAAGCGCCTTAAAAAAGCCTGCAATAAATCTAAAAAAGTTATCCTTTATACCTACGGTGAAAACAACCAGGCTATATGGTGGCAAAAACACCAACCAAAATTGTACGAATTTAAAAATTTAAGTATTTTTAGTTTAGACTATGCAGCAACACAGGCACTTGCTGAGCTAGTTGATCGCAACATACAGCTTACAGTTACCATTCAAGATGGTGAGGTATGGGTTAACACTGATAATACGAATATTGAGATAAAACCACAGCAATTAATGTAATTGCAGTTGCTTGAGGGGTTATATGAAAGTTAAACACGTTATTGTTTTACATGGCTTGTATATGTCTGGCTTTGTTATGCGCCCCCTTTGCTCTAGGTTAGAGAGCTCAGGCGTTAACGTGTTAAACCTTACATACAATACTCTTGACCCAAATCGTGATGCTATTTTTACACAAATAGATGAGTTTATTGGTAACGAACCCACAGCCTTAGTATGCCACTCTATGGGTGGGTTAGTAGCTAGAGCTTACTTAGAAGCTAACTCAAGCGCGAGCCAATTCGTTACAAAAGTAGTGACGCTTGGTACTCCGCATCAAGGCAGTCACATTGCACAAAAAATGAAACAAAAAGGGTTTGAAGCTTTTTTAAAAAATAGCGTTGAGTTTTTACTCACACAAAATGGTAACTGGCCATTTAAAGCAAAGCTTTATAGTATTGCTGGCGACCTACCAATCGGCTTAATGCCTCTTATTGTAAAGGGTAGCAAGTCAGACGGCACGGTTCTTCTTGATGAAACTAAACTAAAAGGTATGGCAGAACACAAAGTGTTTCACTTAAGCCATACCAGTATGATTTACTCACGTGAAGTGGTCGATTATATTTTAAAGTGTTTAGGCGAAGGCAGTTAATCTTCTGCTGCCTCAGCTATTTTATAACTTAGTAAAACAATAACCCCGAGCACCAACGGAATTGGCGCAGCTATATAACCAAACACGTCTGAGTTAGCGATACTTGCACCCGCTAGATGAGCTACTAAACCAAGCACAAATGCCACCAGCGCAATACATACCACAATTAACTCTGCTTTATTTTGTTTGCCTGTTTTTGCATACATGTTCACTCTCCTAATTAATTCAACGCCATTATTATGCGCTTTCAAAAAGAGTGATTTTTGACCTAAATCAAAAAATAAATTAACAAATTTAATAACACCTTCTAGGCTTGTTTTAGATCATATTTTACCCAACAAACCACTTAAAAAATGAGGTGAATTTTAATAATTAGACCCCATGTCTATATAGCGAACAAAACTTATGTACCAGTCATTTAATAGGTTTTAACTATTAATTCTATAGATATAAACAATTTTACTAATCTAACTAAAAAAGTAATACTTTACTCAAGTTAACAAACAAACGGTTCTTAAGGAGCAAGTTATGTCACAAGTAAATGCAATTGGTTTAAACAGCGCAAAAAGCGACGACATTGTAAAATCACTTAATACTCTACTGAGTAGCTACCAAATACAGTATATGAATGCTCGTGGTTTTCACTGGAACATCAAAGGCCGTAACTTTTTTGAATTACACGTTAAGTTTGAAGAAATTTATAACCTGTTACTTTTGAAAGTAGACGAGATTGCAGAGCGTATTTTAACGCTCGATGGCGCGCCGTTACATGCATTTTCAGATTACCTTGAAGTAAGTGAAATAAAAGAAGCAAAAGGCATAAGTGATGGTGTTACTGCCGTAGAAAATATATTAGCGGGCTACAGTACATTAATTAAAAAGCAACGTGAGATTTTAAACCAAGCAGGTGATGCAGGCGATGAAGGTACAGCATCATTAATGGGAGACTACATCTCTGAACAAGAAAAACTAGTTTGGATGCTAAAAGCTTATTTGGATTAAGCTAAACGTTATTCTGATTTTGAAAGCCTCAGCTACCACTGAGGCTTTTTTGTTTATTTAACAAATGTATCATTCAACCAACGCAATAAAAAATGCCATTTCAAGTGCTTTTTCTTCCAAGCTTTTAAAGCGTCCAGATGCGCCGCCGTGACCTGCGTCCATATCGGTTTTAAATACCAATATATTATTATCTGTTTTGTATTCTCGCATTTTAGCAACCCACTTCATGGGCTCCCAGTACTGCACTTGCGAGTCATGTAGGCCGGTAGTGACTAATATATTAGGATAATTTTGTGCGCTTATATTGTCATAAGGCGAATACGCATCTATTACATTATAAAACTGTGGATCGTTTGGGTTTCCCCATTCATCGTACTCATTGGTGGTCAGTGGAATACTCTCGTCCAACATAGTGGTGAGTACATCTAAAAATGGCACATGACACCCTACACCACAATATAACTGTGGAGCTTGATTCAGCACCGCCCCCATAAGCAAGCCACCCGCACTACCACCGGATGCAAATACTTTGCTGCTATCACAGTATTTTTGTTCAACCAGCGCTTTTGTTACGTCGATAAAATCACTAAAACTATTTTGTTTATGTGTTTTTTTACCTTGCTCATACCAATTGCGGCCTAGCATTTCGGAACCACGCACATGTGCAATGACATAAACAAAACCACGGTCAAGTAAGCTGAGCGACGTGCTAGAGAAGCTCGGATCAATGGTGTAACCATAAGCCCCATACCCATATTGAAACAATGGGTTGGTGCCATCTCTTTTAAAACTATCTTTTCGGTATACAACAGATGCAGGTATTTTGACGCCATCACGCGAAGTAATCATCAGCCGCTCAGACTTATAATCTGTGGCTTTAAAGTCACCTAATACCTTTTGCTGTTTAAGCAATGTTTTTTCACCCGTTATAAGGTCAACGTCGTACAAAGAACCAGGAGTGGTTAAGCTTGAGTAATAAATGCGCGCCGTTTTAACATTGGGCTCTGGGTTCATTGCAACAGCAGCGTAATAGCAAGGATCGTCGAACTCAAGCGCCATACGCTTGCCTTCTTTATTTACTACAACAAAACGTGCTTGTCCTTGCTCTCGTTCGCTGAGGACTAAAAAATCATTAAAAAGCTCAACGCCTTCAAGTAATACATGTTCCCTGTGGGCTGTATGCTCTTGCCACTGAGTTTTATCTGCAATGGTCTGCTCGGTTGCAGTCATCAATCTAAAGTTTTTAGCTTGCCAGTTGGTGACAATATAAAATGTGTCACCTAACTTATCGACATCAAACTCATGGCCCTCTTCTCTTTGCATGAGTGCGCTAAATTGACCTTGCGGATTATTGGCATCAAGCACCCATGTGTCGTTAGACTCAGTAGACGCCAAATCAATTATAATTAGCGCTTCATCTCGGCTTTTACCCAGTCCCATAAAAAAGCTGCTGTCTTGCTCTTCATACACCAACACATCTTGGCTTTGCGCACTTCCCAGCTCATGCCTAAATACTTGGTACCCTAATAAAGTTTGCAGATCTTTTTTAACATAAAAAACGGTTTTATTGTCGTTTGCCCAAACAACTTGCCCTTCTGTATTTTCAAGCTCATCAGTGAGCATTTCACCTGTTGATATATTTTTAAAACGAACGTTATAAATACGGCGACCCTCAGTATCTTGTGAATATGCCATAAGCTGCTCATTAGGGCTTAATGCAACTTCCCCAAGGTCAAAAAATTCAAAATCTTGTGCAAGTTCGTTTACATCTAGCAAAAGGGCTTTATTTTCAGCTTTAATACTTGTGCTACGATAATGACGCGCATATTCATCGTCACCGCGCACTTCAGAGTGATACCAGTATTTTCCATCTTTGACGGGCACGGAATTGTCGTCTTTTACAATACGCGCTTTTAACTCTTCGAATAAGGTATTTTGCAAGGGTTTAATACATGCTAATTGCTCATCGCAATAGTTATTTTCTGCTTGTAAATGTGCGAGTACTTTTTCATTTTTTCGCTCATCATCACGCATCCAATAGTAATGGTCGGTTCTTTTTTTATTATGTGTAGTTAATGTGTGGGGCTGCTTTTCAGCAACAGGGAAATGAGGCAACAAGCGTAAAGAGTAGTCTGAACTAGGCACAAATAAACCAAATTAAAGAAGTAATAATGCTCGCAGTTTATCATAAAAATAAAAAAGCCCACTCAATAGTTGAGTGGGCTTAAAGGCAACCGATTTATTCCTAAACCTGTAATACCTATGGGAAGAAACATGTAATTAACTAATTTATAATTGCAGCCAAGCCATAGCCCAACTTTTACCTATCCCTGGTTCAAATATTGAATGTGTATCCTTTGCTTTTCGACAAAACTCGTTAAAAGGCCAAGGCCTACATTGATATATGCAACCATCTTTAGGCTGTAACACCTTAGTACCTGCGTTATAGCGTTCACTATGCTCAGGGTAAACATACTCATACAAGCTTTGAGTACTCACGTCATGATCGTCGCATTTTGCAATACAATGAAAATCAATATGCGCTTTGCATATACCGCTACTTTGCAATGCAAAGATTTTATTATTCCGATAAGCGACTACTAAACCGTGTTCAGTCATTTTTCCTGCACTAACCAAAGGAATGTGAACATTAATGTATTCTGCTATCAAACGCGGCCAAGCGTGAGGCTCCCCTTGTTCAAATGAAGTAATTTTAAAATCAAACGATAAGCTAATTAGCTCTCCTTGCATGTCATAAAAAGTTACTTTCACCACATCACCAATAAATAATTGAGTGTGATGATTTAAGCAACCAATTGTTGACCATTCCCCGCAGGCCAACGACGTATGCATAAACACGGCTACACCTTAAGAGTGACATAGTTTATTCACTATGAATAAACAACAAGCACCAATAACAAGTAATACTGCAAACCACTAACTTGCCAAGGAAGGGTTAATTATAAATACCCACCCCCTAACAATCAAACAAAAGAATGTAACCGAGATTTACAACCAGTAATTAAGGACCACTTTAAAGCGAATTTATCCAAATAAGTACTGTAAAGGCTCTTGCCCCCAAGTAAATGCGAGTACAATTAGTAAGCCTGCAAATATAGCCCACGCGAGCCAAGGCGACTTAGTTACGGAGCTTTTTACACCGTTTGATTTTGATGCTTTTTCTCCAGTAATCATTGCTTTTACTAAAGGCTTACCTTTAATTTTGTACACAACAATTGCCGCTATATGCAAGCCTATTGCATACAGTAATATGTCAAAATTGAGGTGATGCAGCCAATTAGCAAAATCGACCGTATCACTCGATACATATTCAACAAGCGGGCCGTCAGTTAAAATACCGTCGCTACTCATCAACCCGGTAACTAATTGCGTTGATATAAGCGTAAAAAAAGCAAGAACCATATAGCTACCAGGAGCAGAGTGCCCAATGGTGTCAATCGGTTTTTTAAGCCCCTGTAACACAGCCTTAGGTGAGTGAAACAAGCCACTTAATTTTGCTGTTCGGCTACCAACAATCCCCCATACTATTCGCGTAACAATGAGCGCTAAAGTAAAGAACCCAGCAACAAAATGCAGCTCAATCATGCCTTCCTCTACACTAAAATATAAAACGGCAATACTAATGACTAACAGCCAATGAAAACACCGTATAAACCCATCCCATACTTTTATCGTCGTCATTGTGTTTACCCTCTAAAAAACAGTATTATTAAAATGTTAATCAACCTCATAATAAGGTGTCATTATCTGCCATTCTACAAGCCAGCAAGGTAAATGCTATGCAACCAGTTAAAAAAGCGATAATAAAAGGCTTTTTAGATATGCTTCCGCTTTGCTTAGCCGTTATTCCATGGGGAATACTCTGCGGCTCTTTAGCTATTCAAAATGGATTTACAGCTCTTGAAACACAAGCCATGTCGTTACTGGTTTTTGCAGGTTCAGCTCAACTTGTCGCTATTGAACTTATGGCGGGTAACACCCCCTTACTTACCATATTATTCACTACGTTTATAATTAGCTCTCGGCATTTTTTATATGGACTTGCTGTTAGACATAAAGTCATAGATCAACCAATGCGATGGCGCCTACCTGTTAGCTTTGTATTAACCGATGAATTATTTGCGTTTTCTCATCACCGCAAAGCTTATCGCACAAAAGTGCGTTTAGTTTATGCGCTTAGTGCAGGCTTTAGTTTTTACATCGCATGGAATATATGGACATTAATAGGCATTGTTGCAGGATCTATGCTTCCTGATTTAACTAACTTAGGGCTCGACTTTGCAATTGCAGCTACTTTTATCGCCTTGGTTATTCCAGGTATTAAAAATACCGCCTCTTTAGTGACTGTTATTGTGGCAGGTATTACTGCTACGTGGTTAAAAAGCACAGGGTTTGAATTATGGCTAGTGTGCTCCGCATTATTAGCAATGAGTGCAGGCTATACAACGGCAAGGCTAACAGCGAAAAAGGACACTAAAACATGATGACCACTATTTTACTCATGGCCTGCATTACGTTTTTTACGCGTTATTTATTTTTACACCGTGCATTGCCTTTTAAAGTGGGCCCTAAAATGCAGCAATTTTTAAGCTTTAGTGCACCGGCCGTGCTTACCGCTATTTGGGTTCCTATTGTATTTTTGGGTGACGAAGGCATAAACCTGCATTGGCAAAACCCTTACTTAAGTGCCGCTATTGTAGCCATTATTGTAGCTTATAAAACACACAACATTTATTACACAACACTTGCCGGTATGGGTTTGTTTCTAATTTTAAATTAGGGCTTATTACCCTCTAAAGTTAAGTTTTAGCAGCCTGAGGATTGTTTATTATTTTTCACCTACAAGGATGTGGAATTAGGTATAATCAATACGCAAAATTTAGCTCAAACTATACCAAGGCCGTTAGGTCACATACCTCGCTCCACGAATAAACTTTATACTTTATGTAAAACCTTTACCGCGTTAAAATATGCCTAACAACAATAATAAGAAGCCACCATGCAAAAGTTTCATCAATTAAGCGCAACAAGTCTACAAGGCCAACCTATTAACTTTGATGACTTTGAGGGAAAAGTTGTACTCATTGTTAATACTGCAAGTAAATGCGGATTTACCTACCAGTACGCATCTTTACAAGCGCTTCATGAAAAGTACGCCAGTCAAGGACTTGTGATTATAGGCTTTCCGTGCAATCAATTTGGCCAACAAGAACCTGGAGATGCGTCGCAAATAGAGCAAGGGTGCTTAATAAATTACGGAGTCAGTTTTTTAATAACAGACAAAGTTGATGTGAATGGAAAAAATGCACACCCTGTATTTCGCTTTTTAAAATCAGCTTTACCGGGGTTTTTAACTCGAAAAATAAAATGGAATTTCACTAAGTTTTTGATTGCAGCCGATGGCACACCAATTAAGCGCTATGCCCCTTTTACTAAGCCAGAAAAGATAGAGCTCACTATACAAAAAGCATTAAGTAAGGCTAAAAGCACACAGTAAAAAGTAATAAAGAGGCTATTAGCCTCTTTATTACCAATGTAACAACTGCTTAAGCGTACTTGTCTGTGCACTTAGCTGCCGTTATTAATTGGTATTGTATTTATACTAGTGCAATTTAATCAATGTAATCGCTTAAGTCATCTTCGCCTAGATTTTTGCGCAAGCGTTTTTGCTCAAGGTAGTCTTCCAACTTTTTCTTAACCTTTTGCTTGTTTTTATCATGTTGATTTCGACCGACCATTTCGTATTCGTCTTCAACAAAATCATCATCTAGCGCATCGTAACTAAATGTCTTACCCACAACCCACTCCATAAAGTGTTTGAGACCAATTACGCTTTAATTAATGTAATTGGTAAATTAAAAAATTTAACACCAATATGCTGTGCAAATTAGCATCAAAGTAAAGCCACAAAGCCATAGTAAATAGCCTTCATGTCATTAATGTGAATAAATAGCGCTAAATTGCAATTGTGGAAAGTGAGAGTTTTTTATCGTATCGATAAAATTTTTTTATAAATTTATATTCGTTGGTGAATTTCACTAAAATATAGTCTAATAATAAAAACAAAACAGACCTTTAAACCCAGCAAAAAACACAAGCCATTGCTTTTGTTGATAAAAAAATAGTGGCACCAAACTTGTTATTAGTTATTTGTTATCAACAAAAAATAGAGTCATCACATGAAAAAATTACTATTAGTTAGCGCGTTAATCTGTACACCTGTTGCTATGGCACACAACGATAATGATTCAACAATTTCATTTAGCAACGATCAATGCGACGTAGAGTTTAAAAATGATGTTCGCATCAAGCCAAACGAACTAGAAATTTTTACAGCAAAAAACCAAGCTATGCAATTCAACAGCAATGGCGATTTAATGGTAAACGGTGAGTTTGTAGCGCTTAATAACTCACAACGCCAAGCTCTTACTCAATACTCTGATAGCTTACGTATACAGCTACCCGAAGTCGCTAATATTGCATTAGACGGCGTAAAAATCGCCGGTGTTGCTTTAGAAGAAGTCGGTAATGCTTTTAACATTAATGGCTTAGACGATATGTCATCGTTAATGGACGATATACGCGTAGAAGTAGAAAACACGTTTTATCAAGAAGGCACCTTTGTTATGGGCCAGCAAAGTTTTAACCAATTTGGTGAAAACTTTGAGCATCAGTTTGAAAAACAAATAGAAACAGCCGTTGAATCAGCAGTCATGCAATCTATGGGTAGTATCCTGGTCGCGCTTGGATCGGAGTTATTAGGTTCTGGCGGCGATATGGATGCATTCGAAGAACGCATGGAAAATATGGGCGCACAAATTGAAGAGAAAGTAGAGTTACACGCGAACAACTTAGAGCAACGAGCTAATTCGTTATGCGGTAATTTTGCTGAAATTGCAAAACAAGAAGAGCAGCTAGTAACGTTAGTTCCTGAGCTAGAAGGTTATCAATTATTTACCTTTAAACACGTTAAATAACCCGCAATTAACTCACTATATTTAACATCCCTTCAGCAGCATTTTATTTTATTGAATGCTGCTTTTTTGTATCTGTTCTATCTCTTTTTTCTCGTTTATGTTGTTCGGCTCAGAATAAGGGCCATTGGTCTAGTTAGTACTTGCCTAAGTAAACAACTCTATGGCTTTATACAAACATAGACTGCGTTCGTTATTTATCGTTATAAACAATAAAGATAAAAGCAGCGTTTTTATGAGCATAAATTTAACTCATATGCCCCCCGGTTTTTGATAACACTAAAGATTTAATCATCCAATTTTTAGTGGCTAAGCAAGACTAAAATATTCAGCAAGCAATTTGCTTCAAAATTTATGCCCTTAGCAAAAAGCTGAGAGGCTCCATCCCCAGTTAGACACGTTTAAACGTAACTAACACTAAAGCGCCTGCCTCATAGCAGGCGCTTTTTATTTATTAGAGAAGCACTCTATTAAAAAACCGTATTTTTAAGTCAATTACTATTTTAAATATCAAATTAACGACGATTTTTAATGCACTAAGCATAACCACTAGCTGCTATAAAAAAACCACAAAAATAACAATTAAAAACCAAAATAAAATAATCTGAATAATTACCCATTTAAAACAATCGAATATGCATAAATAAAAAACAAAACCAGTAAAAACACTTTTAAAACAACAAACTAAAAAACAACCGAGTAAAATAAAAATTAAAAACAGAAAAAACACAATTAAACATTTGATTAACAACCACTACTTCAGATAAAAATAACTAATGCCTCACAGGTAATTTTTATCGTTTTATCTTTGTACACTTTGCATGCAAAATGCGCATGTTTTCAACAGACCTAAACCGGAGCCAAGTGATGAACCCTATAAATACATTAAACCAAACAGCAAACACACAAATTGCAGTTAAACCAACCAACCGAAAAGCAAAAATGCTAGCTAGGCTTAATACCCTTGGTAAAAAATTAGCACTTGGCGGCGCAGCGCAATATAAATAATCACCCAACCATGGTTATTTATTCGGTGCAGCAAACACCCAACCACTAAAAAGTCTCTTTTTTAGCTCCCACAGTTTGCTGCAACCTCTTTATTTTATTAATAATTGCCTTAATTTCCCCTAATTTGTAAAAAAACACGTATTTACGTCTATTTTTTAGGCAAACAGACATTTTGCTATTTACACACCCCCATCACCTAAGTATTATTCTGCGTCACGGAGAGATGGCAGAGTGGTCGAATGCACCGGTCTTGAAAACCGGCATAGGTTTGTAGCCTATCTAGGGTTCAAATCCCTATCTCTCCACCATATTTTAGTTGGTGGTTTTTTATATCATCAATACAACCGGTTATGCGTTGGAGAGGTGTCCGAGTGGCCGAAGGAGCTCCCCTGCTAAGGGAGTATAGAGTTTGTAGCTCTATCGAGGGTTCGAATCCCTCCCTCTCCACCATATACTATATATAAACCACTTAATTGTGGTTTTTTTGTGCCTAAATTTTAACACTAATACTAAATTGGACGGTGAGACCCTCGACAGGGTTCGACAAAATGTCTGGAACATTTTGGGCCGCTGCAAGCGTCGCACAGCGATTGATTACATGGATGAAAGCAAGTCTATTCCCCTTTCTCCACTATATGCTAGATATAAACCACTTAACTGTGGTTTTTTGTGCCTAAAATTTATAAAAATTAAACAAATTGTAACCCGCTATGACTTAGTGCATTATTACTAAAACGATAGCCACTTTAGGTTTGCTATGAACAGGTTCATATTGTTAATTACATGCACAGCGCTACCTTTTTTTTCTTTTTCGCAAAATACAACGGTATACAAGTGTGTAATTAAAGGTGTTCCTACCTTTAGCCAAACACCTTGCTCAAAAGATGCCGAACAGATCACACTAAAAGAAATCAATATAATTGAAGCCTATAAAAGCCCCACTCAAGCAAATAATGTAATAGATAGTTCTGTAGACAATTTTTTAGAAGTTCAGCAAATAGAACGTGAAATAAGCAAGCTACTATTAACACTTAAACAAACAGAAAAAACCTACCAAGAGCAAGTAAAGCAAGCCAGCTATGTTACACAAGATCAGGCTAACCGGTTAGGCGCCTCTTCTATTGCTGACGCCATTGCTAAAAAAACAGCGCCAATTACCAGCGCATATGAATCAAAGGTTACGCGTACACAACAACAAATAGATGCTTTACGTCAACGAAAGCAGTTGCTTAGTCAAATTCCTTAAGCGCTTGCTTTATGGTATTGATAAGCGCGTTTACATCTTTTTTCGTTGTGTAAATATGCGGTGAGACTCGTATTCCGTGTTTGCGCTCGTCAACACTCATGTTTGCTTTACCCAGCGCTGCTAATATTTGCTGCTGTTTATTCTTAAAAAACAAAATAACGGTACCACTACATTGATTGCTTTGTATTGGTGATACAACAAATTCACTTAAATGCTGATGAATATTCGAAATCATCGCGAGATTATGCTCTCTTACCTTTCTAACTGTTAGATCTGCAAAGTAATTTATACTATTCACAGCAATCACGTACGGGGCTATAGAAGGGGTGCCTCCCCAAAATCTCAGCGCGCTGTGATGATAACTAAAATGGTTAATATTAAACTCAAAGGGATCTTCATGAGAAAACCACCCCACATCTTTTGGCTTACACTGCTCCAGCTGGTTTTGATTAACCCATAAATAGGCTGCACCTGGCCCGCCGCACAACCATTTAACGCTTGAGCCAATCATGAAATCGGCATCAAGCGTTGTTAAATCAATAGGCAACACTCCAGCAGATTGCGCCACATCTATTATTGAAAGGCTCTTAGTCATCTTACTGCGTAATACAATATCGCTTATCGGTGCTTGAACCCCCGTATTTGAATAAACATGGCTTACAAACACCATATCTATATCGGATGTTAAATAACGCTCCCATACAGCTACATCGCTTAGGTCTTCTTCTTCAGGAATAAACGTTATTTCTGCACAACGCGGTAACGCCTTTTGCATTACAAACCCCATACTTGGAAAGTCGCTTTGTGCCATAAGCACTTTGCAGCGTGCTTGTTGTAATTGAGGGTGCGACATAACTAACTTAGTTAAACCGCTTGATAAGTTAACTTGCGGGCAAAATTGTGAACTTGGCGAATTAAATAACTTACCTAGTGCAGAAGTAAACGCATCTATTTGAGGTAACCATTGTTGCCATGGCTCTTTATTTGAATCTTGCCATGGTGATAGATAGTGCTCTGTAAAGTACTGTTGAGAACTTTTTAGTGGCCTGCCGACGGAGTGGCTTAAAAAGTAGCAACCTTCAGATATACAAAAATCATTTTTAAGCATATTACTTCACCCACTCTTTTAATGAATTGAGATCATCAAACCGCGTTTTTATATCGTCCCTTTTTGCCGCTGCGCGTCTATCCCTCAACTTTTCTAACGAATCGAGTAATACATGAAGTGGCGGTCCACTTGCCGTTACTTTACTTAAATGTTGCTCGTGCATTTGCTTTGACGGTTGCGCAATAAATTTTTCTACTAATTGGTTATGATGTCCGATTGCTGTGTCACCATGTAACTTACATACTTGCATAAATAGCTTTCCATGTGATTTAAACCAGTTGCTATTTTTATATTGCTGCGCCTGTAAAAAATCGTCCATAAAGCTTTGTATTCGCATTGACTCTCTTAATATTTGCTGATCTTCTGGCATCATATACAAAAACTTATCCACCAGCATTTGTGAGTAGCTTGGCTCATTTGCACTACAAAGACCAAGCAACATATCAATTACGTTAATTCCGGCAAAATCGCCTGCGTTTGCACCTCGATAAATCTCTTTACCAACACGGTATGGTTTGTAGTAAGGGCGAACGCAGTTAAAAAAACGATCTGTATCTAATTGTGTGTAAAGTGCATTATTAGATTCAATTACATCAATGAGCGCGTACTTTGCAGCCTTTAATAATTCACCACACAAAGGGTGCGAAATACCCAGTGGTACTATCTTTAATAAAGCATCACTTGCTCGCTTGTAGGCTAAAATACCTTGAGTGTTATAATCTAAAAAAAGTTTTTCATCAGGTAAATTAGTAAAGCGCTTATAGGTGCCATTAACAGCTTTATTGTGGGTGGTTAAATGCGCGGTAGCAAACCGCGGTGTTACACCAATCGACGCACCAATATGCATTGCCAATGCCGATGCCTCTACCAAAGGTGAAGTAGTTTCTCTACTGGGCTCAGTTATTTCATGGCGGCGACATGCAGCCATGAATAATCCAACATTGCCTAATAAATCAAATGCACGATCAAACCCTTGATCGGTATTTCCTTCTGCTAACAAGTGTGAAATTAATACATTGCCTTGCCTTTTTAATTGTTGCTTTAATTTCTCACCAACACCTTCAACATTTGCTTTATCGAATTGCTGCCAATAAAGCAGCTCTAATTCAGTATTTATCTCTACAAACTCAGTGCGTATCCAATCATCAAA
Source organism: Pseudoalteromonas sp. ESRF-bin5 (assembly GCF_002632075.1). Taxonomy (NCBI): domain Bacteria; kingdom Pseudomonadati; phylum Pseudomonadota; class Gammaproteobacteria; order Alteromonadales; family Pseudoalteromonadaceae; genus Pseudoalteromonas; species Pseudoalteromonas sp. ESRF-bin5. Next base: position 17,057 of record NZ_NTLW01000289.1, read on the forward strand.
TGTGGCCGTATGTGTATTCATTATTTTGCTCTATTATTTTTATATTTAAATGCTAACAGAGTAACGTGAGCGTAAATCATCAAAAAACAAAGTGAAAGTGTCTATAATTAGTGATAATCACTAAAAATTTAAAAATAGATAACAATAAATGTTAGATAAAAAAGATCAGCAAATACTCACAGCACTACAAGAAAATGCCAGAATATCGGTTTCAGATTTAGCAAATACGATTAGCTTGTCTGATACGCCTTGCTTAAGGCGAATCAAAAAACTTGAAAAAGAGCATGTTATTACGGGCTACCACGCGTCAATTAATCCTAAAAAACTTGAACTGAACGTATTGGTATATGCTTTTATTAGGCTAAATCAAAATTCTGTTAGCGCGGCAGACTTATTTGAACAGTCGGTAGAAAAGCTACCTCATGTATTAGAGTGCAGTGTAATATCAGGTAGCTATGATTATTTACTAAAAATTATTGCTAACGATCTTGAAAGCTATGAACAATTTGTTAAACATCGGTTAGGTAGTTTGAGCTGCATAGCGAATATAGAGTCAACGGTGGTACTTAAGCAGTCGTTCACTAAAAAGCAGCTTCCGCTATAAAAGTACGGCAAATACAAAGTTGTTAGCTATACTGATATTTCTTAAACAGAAACATAGATATATGGATATTATGTGAAAATATTCGCCTCAACCTCTCAATCAATTATTTTCTACATATTATTCGCCCTCGCTTATTACTTACTGGGCGTTGGACTTACTGCGTTTGCATTTAACTCGCAAATAGTCCCTATCTGGTTACCGGCAGGTATTGCTTTAGTTGGTTGTTATATATGGTGGTGGCGTTTTATACCGCCTTTATTTGCAGCAGCAATTGCATTTAACTTAAATATATTCGATAACTCAGCTCATGAAATAATGCTGGTCGGCAATACGTTTACTCAGGCCATTTACATTGCCCTTGGCGTTATTATCCAAGCTATGGTCGGTGCCGCAATATTAAGGTATTGGTTGGGAAATCCGCTTTATTTTCGTAAACGAAAATACATTGCTTATTTTATTGCTGTAGTTGCTGTTTTAGTAAGCTTACTATCATCAAATATTGGTGTATTTGCGTTAAGTAACTTTAACCCACTTTATAGTATTGAGGACCATTGGCTTCATGTTATTTATTGGTGGTTAGGAGATATATTAGGGGTACTTATTGCCTCACCTTTTTTATTGTCGCTACTGCCCAAAGCACCTGGACAACGCAAAGTCTTAGCCTTTGAAACCATTGCAGTTTGCTCTATTTTATTTATATCTGTGGCGCTTACAGCACAAATTTACGAACGCGAAAACAGCAAAAATACAATTAAAATTGCAGAGCGAGAAGTTGAAGTTATTGAAAACAGTTTATACAGGTATATAAATCAAAGTATTATCGCCGTGCAAAGCTTAGCAAGCCAAGTACAATCATCACCTGAGTTTAATGAGCAAGACTTTTACGCTTCAGCAAATAAACTACTTGAAAAGCATTCATTTATTAAAGCATTGTCTTGGAATGTACAAATAACACAAGCGCAGCGCCAAACACTCAGTAATACAATGTCAACAATTTATCGGCAAAATATAAACATTGTTGGTGATCCTCTCGAAGATGATGACCCTCTAGTGGTTGTTAAATATATAGCTCCTTTAGAAAGTAACCAAAAGGCGGTTGGCTTTAATGTATATTCAAACCCAGATCGAAAAACATCTTTGCAAAATCCAGCTATCAAATATTTACCTATCAGCACTAAAATCATTCAATTAGTCCAAACAAAAACACCAACACCCGCCTATCTACTATTTGCGCCTGT
>NZ_NTLW01000292.1:0-15951 GCF_002632075.1 Pseudoalteromonas sp. ESRF-bin5
GAGTCAGCGCCAAGTAAAACAACATCACGATTATCTGGCCCTATATCAACACTTAAATCATTAACGTTAAGCTGAACAGGTAATCCCATTAGCTTTACTTTTTCGCTTAATTTGGGCAACTCTTTAGCTAATACGCTTTCTACTTCAGCATTTGTAAATGAATATACCGATACACCTTGCGTGCTATTACAGGCAGTTAAAAAAAGCGTAGTAATAAGTAATAAAAATCTCATGGTAAATCCTTTGTTTGGTTGACACAAAAAGCCGCTTTTTAAGCGGCCTTTTAAAGTTTTAATCAACATTTAAAGTAATGTTAATGATTAAGCTGCAAGTGTCGTCTTTAATCGAGCTAGTGTGTCAGGTTCAACTGAACCGTTACTGAGCGCGAGCAACTGTTTTAAATAATAATTTAAATCTGCATGATCGCCACGGTGCTTATCATCAAGCATAGCAACTTGCTCTGCCATTCTAAGTGATGCATTTGGCGAGCTCACATTTGCTAAAATTTCCATACGCGTTACAAGTTGCTCTTCGTTAAGCGTTGTTTTTAGCGGTGATTGATACTGTGCAGGTACTTCTTCATTATTTTGAAGCGCATTAAGTAAAGCATCTAAGTTAGCCTGCTCTGATTTAGTGATAAGCAATGACACTTTTTCATCTATGGCTTTAAGCAAAGTAGTCACTTTTGGCGCAAGCGTTCTGAATTGTGCATAACCCTTTACCTTCGTTTCTAGGTCATGAAGTTGCGCACGTTGTTCAACCGCCTCTAGTACCGCTTCTAATTCAGCAAGCTCTGCAGCGGCTTGCTTGTCTGACTCATTCTGTTCAAGCTTTTGTTGCTCAAATTCAGTGCTGCGCTTACTAAATGCTTCATCGTTATATTGACGAAACTTTTGCCACAACGCATTTTCGGCTTTCAAGCCCGCAAAGCCAATTGTTTGCCATTGCTGTTGCATTTGCTTTAACGTCTGGCAAGCACTTGCTAAGTCGTCACTTTGTGATAGTTGCTGTGCTTGTTCTACTAAATCATTTTTAAGCGCAGCATTACCTTTATGAAACGCATTTAATAAACCAAGCACCTGTTGTTGCTCATTTTTATAGCGTTCATTTAAAACTCGATATGTTTTAGGGTCAACTTTTCCTACACTGCGCCATGCTTTATTTAGCCTATTGTATTGGCTTTCAAACTGTTTCCAATCAAAGCCTTCTTCGCTAGTAGGCTCTGTGCTAAGCGCGTGCATATCAGTAATGATGCTTTCACGTTGCAACTTAGCTGCATCGCGGTTTTTTTCTTGCTCGGCAAAGTAACTACGACAAGGTGCAAACAACAATTCAATATGTTCGTCAAACTGAACACCTTGTTGTTTTTCTTCATCTGTATCTAAACGGCCAAGCTCATTCCAACGTGTGCGAAACATTTTTACTTGTTCTGCACGTTGTTGCGGGTCGGTACATTCTTGCTCGGTTAACGCGGCTACTTCTTCAAGTAACGCAACACGCTTTGGTGCAGCGGCGTATTTTTGCCAATCTTTTGCGTCAGCAAGCTGCTGCTCTAGCTCTGCTTTAATATTTTCAAGTGGTTGCTGGTAGCGTGCTGTTAATGTATTAAATAGCTCTTCAAAACCTTTAAATACACCAAATGCCACATTGAACCGGCCTTCTTCAATTAAGCGCTTAACATCACGAGCTTTTCGCTTTGCTTGGCTTTGATTTTTTTCAAGCGGTTTAACTAACTCATTCATTGGTACTAAAAACTGCTTTTTATGCGCGTTTAACTCAGTTTTAAACTTGCCTTGCAGTGCGCTGTCTAACATAGCTATATGCCCACGCGTTTCTTTAAACGCTTGATTAAACGCTGAAATAATATCGTCATATTGCTCAATGCTTTGCGCTGGTTCAATTTTTTGTAAGGCGTTCAATGCCTCTTTATATTGAGCAATTACCGTTGTTAGTTCGGGTAATTTAGCCACTTGTGAAAATAAAGTCTCAAGCCTTGTTATTACCGCTTTAGACTGTGCGCTATTTTCAAGCTCAGTCTCTGTGATCGCTTGTTTTGCTTGGGCTACTTTAGCGTCAAGCCAATCTTGTTGAATTTGCTCTGGGGTTTCTAAACCTAATTGAAGCGCATTTTCAATTTCATCACTTAATGCTTCAAGCGTTGCTAAAGCCAATAATTGACGCTGTTTTAATGCTAAACGTTGCTGTTCTTTGTCGTGCTCAGCTTTAAGTTGCGCTATATGAGTATCAAGCTTGCTGGTAATAGCTATGTACTTTTCATCTAGCGATTTTATACGCTCTGCTGATAGCCATTTAAGCTCTAATGCTTGCCATTGAGCCATTAATTCAGCAGCTTGTGGGTTTACCAACGCAAAGTCTGTTTTTTCACGTAACGCATTAAGTTTTGCTAAAATAACGCGCGTTGAATTTTCAACTTCTTGTGGCATTTCTTTGGCCAGACGCTCATTTTCAATATGCGTATCAAGGGTGCTTTTCGCTTCCCCTCTAGCATGTTTAGCAAGTGGTTTGGTAAGCTGGTGGTTAATAACTAACTCCACTAGCTGCTTTTGTAATTCTTCACTGCCTTCTTTAAAAGCTTTTTCTACTAATTTTGGGTTTGCTAAACGCTTAAGTAGTTTAACGCGAACTTTTAGTTCTTTCTCTGCAAACGCTAGTTTTTCTAATGTTTTTACAGGCGCAAAGCGTTCTATATATTCACTTTTAATTTGCGGTGTTAGTGTGCTTTCACTGTTTAAAACCGCGTTAGATATTTGCTGCTCAGCTATATCCTTCAACGCTTGGTCTTGCTTATAGGCTTTCCACCAAAGTGGTAAATCATTTACCTTTTGAAGCGCTTTTCGGCGTATTTCTGCAGAGCTGTCTTCTAATGCAAGTGTATTTAAAATACTTGCATCGCGCTGCGTATCTAGCTTTTCAATTGCATCAAGACGTACCTGTTGCTTAGGGTGTTTCCATTTTGGCGTAAAAAGGTGCTTAAAGATCATGTTCACTAAACCTAGCTATTTCGTTGTCTGATTTGAATTCTTTTTGTAGTTGCGCTTTTGTCTTTTGGATCATTTCACCATTAGCACCAATCGTAAATTGCTCGTTCGATTGAGCCACCTTTGCTTGATACAACATAACCAACTGCACTGTTTGTTGCTTTTGCTCATCTGATAACACAGTGCCATCTGGCCATTTGCCAGTGGATGCACCATATTGCAGGCGTTCAAATAATTCTGGAGTAATATTTTCTACGAGTTTATCGATATTCATGTCATCTTTTCTTTTTAAGAGTCACTAAAATAATACGGTTAATAAGATACCAAATGCACCCTACGCCAATGGCGATGGTGTAAGCATACCACTCAAGGGTTTCTTTTTGCGGTTGTAAAAAATATAAACAGAAAAAACCACCCAAAAATAAAATAAGTGCTAGGAAAGAGTGATTTATAAACATCTGCTTTTTTTTAATTTGCTGTTCGCGCTGAAGTTGTTGAACCTGCTCGTCATTTAGCTCTGAAATGTTACTTTCGCAATGCGGACATTGCTTGTATTTATCTGAAATTGATTTTGCACATTTTGGGCAACGAATAATCGCCATACATCTCTCCATACTACGCATAAAAAAAGCGCCTTGCGGCGCCTTTATTGTACTTGTTTTATTTGTTGTTGTCTTTTTTGAATTTAAAGCAATAACAGATAATGTAACTTTCTTTTTATTGGTTTAAACCCGTTTATCCAATCAAACTTGCAAGTACACTGTGTATTAAATTACTCAGGATCCTTAGATTGTTTTTCAAGGCGTTTTTCCCAGAAAGTAGCGTTTTTTATACCTAACTTAATTGGATCAAAGGTAATTTTACCGCCTTTTTTCTTTTGCTCTTCGTAATCGCTTAAACATAACAGTGCCGGTTTTGCGACAAAGAAAATAGCTAAAATGCCTAAGATGTTGATCCACGCCATTAAGCCTACACCTATGTCACCAATGCTCCAAATATACCCAGAGCTATTAACCATTCCGTAAGCCACCATAAACATGATCACAAACTTCACAATAACCAGTGGAATACTTCCTTTAAAGTAACGATTTAAGTAAGCAATGTTTGTTTCCGCAATGAAGTAGTAAGCTAAAATAGTAGTGAACGCAAAGAAGAATAACGCAATACCTACAAATGCCTCACCAAAACCGCCAAATACGCTAAACAAAGCCATTTGTGTAAATGCTGCAGAGCCAACTTCAGTTGCTGCATCAACATTTTGTACAATAAATTGACCAGCTGGTAGCTCGCCAACAATGTTGTATTGCTGTGTTAACAAAATCATCAGTGCAGTTGCTGTACATACGAAGATGGTATCTACGTACACTGAAAAAGCCTGAACTAAACCTTGTTGCGCTGGGTGGTCTACTTCTGCCGCAGACGCTGCATGAGGACCTGTACCTTGACCCGCCTCATTTGAATATATTCCGCGTTTTACACCCCAGCCAATTGCAGCTCCAAATCCGGCTTGAGCTGTAAAAGCGTCGCTTATTATCATAGCAAAAATATCAGGCACTCTATCGATATGTAAAAACACAACGATTAAGGCAAGTACTATGTAGCCCAAAGCCATAAATGGCACAACAATTTGAGTAAAGTTGGCAATACGTTTTATACCACCAAAAATGATAAAGGCTAAAACGATAAGAATAATAGCCAGCGCAACTAGCTTAAAGCTGCCTACATCGCCAAAGCTGGTCGAAACCATAGTACCGTCGCCAAATACTTGAGTAAATGCGTTACCTACCGCATTTGCTTGTACACCTGGTAGGAAAACACCACACGCAACAACGGCAGAAATAGCAAATAAGATAGCTAACCATTTTTGCTTTAAACAACGGTCAAAGTAATACGCTGGACCACCACGATATTGACCGTTTTCTTCTTCTTTATAAATTTGACCAAGAGTTGATTCAGCGAAGGCTGTACTTGCACCTAAAAATGCAACAACCCACATCCAGAAAATAGCCCCTGGGCCACCAAAACCGATAGCAGCAGCAACACCTGCAATGTTACCAACACCGACTCGCCCCGATAGAGACACTGCAAGTGCTTGAAAAGAAGAAATACCTTTTTCAGATGTGTTAGGACTAAAAAGTAATTTACACATTTCTTTAAAATGTCTGACTTGGGCAAATCGAGTTAATACAGAATAAAACAAGCCCGCGCCAAGGCATAAGTAAATAAGGGCATTACTCCAAACAACATCATTAACAGCGCTTACAAAAGCTTCCATGGATATCCTCTATAGTTATATTTTTTATTATGAATTACGAGACTCTGTTTTAGCTACTCAGAATGCGCGACACAAAACGATTAAAAATCGGGCTTAAATACGCCTACCTTTAATTCGATTGTTATTGATATTAACTTAAGTGAGCTAACTTTGTTAACACTTAATTTTCATATTTACAGATAAAACGTGCGCTTCGACGTATTATTTGAGGGTTATTTAACCAGCAATTGGTTTGTTTGAATATAATGGAGGTTTATAGAAAGTAATTTAAATAGACTTCTGATTGAAGGGGTTTATAAAACGATTTTACATATTAACTAATTTTAAATTTGTGTATAAAAAAGGCATCAATAATTGATGCCTTTTATCAGTACTCTATCTTAGCGTATCAACCACATTAACAATGGCTGCTAAAGTGTCTTGACCAAACTGATACGAGCGACGATCTGACCAGCCATAGTCAGGATCTGGTAAATCGTTATTGTCTTTAAATGGCATTTCAATCGTGTATGTAAGCGCTTTAAACTCTTCAGCCGTTGCCGACGATGCAACGGTTAATAGAGCTTGGCCTGGCTCATCTTTCGGGTAACCGTGTTCGTCTTGAAACTCCGGTGTTATTGTTAATAACGCCGCTTTAAAGCTGTCTTCTAAATTTTTAAGTCGCTCATCGTAACTTGGAATACCTTCGCTGCCAGCAACAAAGTTATAAGGAATGGCTTCATCACCATGAATATCAAGGTGCATATCTAAGCCTGTTTCGCGCATTTTATTTAGGACTAAATACACTTCAGGGCTATTTTCCATACTAGGTGTTTGCCATTCGCGATTTAAGTTAACACCTTTAGCATTAGTACGTAAATGGCCACGTACACTGCCATCTGGGTTCATATTTGGCACGATGTAAAACACAGCCTTTGATAACAATGCGGCAGCATGTGGGTCTTCATCATCAAGTAACTTATGAAGTAATCCCTCTACAAACCACTCTGCCATAGTTTCACCTGGGTGCTGGCGTGCTGTTACCCAAATTACTTTTTTATCTTCGTTTGGCTCGCCAATTTTTAATACACTCATATCGCGCCCATCAAGTGTTTCACCCAATGTTTGAAGTTGGCAAGCACCTTGGGTTTGCGCCCACGACAATAAATCTAAATGGCGGTCATAGCTATATGGTGCGAAGTAAGCAAAATAAACACTGCCGCACTCTGGCTCTATTTCAAAACTTAGCGTGCCATTTTCATAGTTTGATGGAACACGAAACCATGTTTGGCGATCGTAAGATGCGACTGCTTGATAGCCTTCCCACCCATCTGGGTATGCTGATTTTTCAAGCTGATTAATATTAAGCTTATGTAATTGGTAAGGCGTTGTTTCTAATCGAAAGTGAAACCACTGATAAAATTCAGAGTTGTGGTCGTTATTAATCTCTAATTGAATATTAAGCGGATCGGTTGCATCAATTACCTTGATATTACCACTGTCGAAATTACTACTGATTTTCATGAAAAAACCTTTAATTTGAATAAGCCCATCTGCATTTTAACTAGCAGAACTAACACCACGAATAATACTACTCGCAGTAAATACAGTGTATTTTATAACTGTAACACGCACTGTATTGGAATAAGCAAAGCGTAGCACAAGGCATACACTTTAAAAATGATTGCACATTAAAAAAGCCAGCTAAACGCTGGCTTTTAAATACTACATATACATTAGCGTGGTAAGCTTGGGAATGACACTTCAGCCATATCTCGCATACAACGTACTACTTGGCAGCTATAGCCAAATTCATTATCGTACCATACGTATAATACAATACGATTATCGTCAACAATTGTCGCTTGTGAGTCAACAACACCTGCATAACGGCTACCTACTAAATCGGTAGACACTATTTCTGTTGATGCAGTGTAATCAATTTGGTCACGTAAATCTGAGTGCAGCGCTGTATCGCGTAAAAATGCATTTAGTTCTTCAACTGATGTATTAGTTGCTAAGTTTAAGTTTAAAATAGCAAGCGATACGTTAGGTGTAGGAACACGAATAGCGTTACCTGTTAACTTACCTTCAAGCTCTGGCAATGCTTTAGATACAGCTTTAGCTGCGCCTGTTTCAGTTATTACCATGTTAAGCGCTGCGGCACGACCACGACGTTCGGCTTTGTGATAGTTATCAATTAGGTTTTGATCGTTTGTATATGAGTGAACGGTTTCAACGTGACCATTATTAATACCAAACTTATCGTTTAACGCTTTTAATGTTGGTGTGATTGCATTTGTTGTACAGCTTGCTGCACAGACAATTTTATCTTCAGATAAAATATCTTGGTTATTTACACCATAAACGATGTTTTTAATATTGCCTTTAGCCGGTGCTGTTAATAATACTTTAGCTGCACCTTTACACTCTAAATGCTGACCAAGGCCTGCTTCATCTTTCCAAATACCTGTGTTATCAACAATTAACGCATTATCGATACCGTATTGGGTGTAATCAATTTCACTAGGCGAATTTGCATAAATAACCTGAATGTAACTGCCGTTCGCTTTAATCGCGTTGCGCTCTTTATCAATGGTGATTGAACCATTAAATGGACCATGAATTGAATCGCGACGTAATAAACTAGCGCGCTTTTCAAGGTCACCTTCTTTACCACCACGCACAACGATTGCACGTAGACGTAAATCGGCGTAAGGACCCGATTTTTCAATTAATAAGCGAGCAAGCAAACGACCAATACGACCAAAACCATAAAGAACTACATCGCGAGGTTCTTTCACTGTTGAATCTGCTATTTCTGCTAATTCATCTTTAACAAACTCTTCAACTGAACGGCCATTAGCAACGTCGCTGTATAAATAGCTGTATGCTAACTTACCAATATCAATGCGAGCAGAGTTTAATTCCATTTTACTGATTGCTTCTAAAAACGGGAAGCTTTCACGTAAACGTAATTTTGTGCCTTCAAATTGCGCAACAGTTTTGTGAGATTTAATAATTTCAATAGTACTGGCATTTACGAGAGGACGGCCATATACGGCAATTTCAATACCACGATTACGGTAAAGTTTACCAATGATAGGTTGCATGCTTTCAGCGTAATCTTGGCGCTCTTGCCAACTATTTGTGTATTCTAACTCGTGAGATGAGGTCATTTTATTTACCTAAGTTTATCATTTTGAACGGATAGCCTTTAAAAGTGCACTATATTTTGAGAGTAATGCACTTCAGGCACGGCTATTCTAATTTAATCTGAAGTTATTCTCTACTGTTAGGCGTTAAATGATTGCGCTAGAATGGCTGCGTAGATATTTATTTGGGGTTTAGGAATGCTAAAAAGAGCAAGTTTACTACTTGGATTACTAACATTAGCGGGTTGTGAAGAACCTGTTACGCTAGCAAAAGTTTGTAAGGAAACACCCGGCTTTTGTGCTGATTTAAACAAAGACAGCCATTGTAAAGACGAGCGTGCTGAAGTTATCTTAAAGCGTTACAGTGAATACAAAGAGCCAACGGATGAAAATAAATATCAATTATTAAAAGAATTTGAAACATACAACCAATGTATAACACTGGCGGCTAAAATTGAGCACATAAAGCTCAAAGCTAAGAAGACGTCTCGCATAGATGGCCAACTTACTAGCATTAAAGAAATGACGCGCCTTTATCAAGACACTATTGATACAAATCACCCTGGTTTACTTTATTACCATTGGTCCAGAAACAATAATCAAGGTGCATTAAATAAGCTATTGGCTATAGAAGACGATCCTAGTGTTACACAAAGTGCTGAAATGCAGTTTTTTTTAGCGTCGTATTACATTAAGTTTGATGACGAAAAAACGATTGATTTGCTCTATAAAACGCTAGAGTTAAATCAAAAAGGGCGCATACCCAATCCTGAGGTGTACACATCGCTTATCAGCCTGTTTTATAAACATGATAAATTTAAACATGCTTATATATTTTCAAAAGTAGCGCAAATGTCGGGAATCGAAAATATAGATCTATTTGAAATAGAGCAGGAACTCTTAAGTACTGGTAAAAACTTATCTGGACTTGATTCACTTGCCGAGCAAACCTATCAACAAGTATTAGAGGGTGAATTTGTATCACCTAGAGAATTTTAGATAATAATAAACCCCGCTTAAGCAGAGTTAAGCGAGGAATAAATAAAAAGGCAGCTTTCGCTGCCTTTTTTTATTTTGCTTTGCTGGTGCCCACTTCAACACGAGTCTTTAATTTTTGACCCGGTCTAAAGGTGACAACACGACGCGCCGAAATAGGAATGTCTTCGCCTGTTTTCGGATTACGCCCTGGTCTTTCTTTTTTGTCTCGAAGATCAAAGTTACCAAATCCAGAAAGCTTAACCTGCTCTCCTTTTTCTAGCGCTGAGCGGATTTCTTCAAAAAACGCTTCAACTAAATCTTTGGCATCTTTTTTATTGATCCCGAGCTTTTCAAATAGGTGTTCAGCTATGTCGGCTTTAGTAAGCGCCATATCTAGTCCCTCAACGATGCATTAAACTTTTCGGCCAATTCGGCCACCACGTTATCAACTACTAGATTGATATCTTTCTCTTCGAGTGTTCTATCAACCGCTTGCAGTGTTAGAGCAATCGCCAAACTCTTATAATTTGGCTCAATACCTTTGCCCTTATACACATCGAATAAGTTTAGGTCAACCAATTGATTTCCGCCAACTTTTTCTATAGCGTTTAAAATATCACCAGATTTAACGCTGTCGGCCACTAAAATCGCGATGTCGCGACGGTTTGAAGGAAATTTAGACACGCTTTCTGCTTGTGGTAAATTTCTTTTTTCAATTGCTGACATTTCAATTTCAAATACAAAAGTTGCGTTATTGATATCTAACGACTTTTGCGCTTGAGGATGTAATGCACCAAAAAAACCAACCTTTTTACCATCAACATAAATAACAGCTGACTGGCCCGGATGAAGTCCATCTGACTGCTCTGCTTTAATTTCAAAGCGACTTACATCGTTAGTGATCGCAAGTAATGCCTCAACATCCCCTTTTAAGTCATAAAAGTCGACATTGCGCTTTTCTTCAACCCAATGTTCGCCATGAACCAAACCAGTAATAACGCCACTAATAACAGGCACTTGGTATACACCATTTTCTGCATTTTCATCGCTTATAAATTTAAGACCATGCTCAAATAAACGAATACGTGGTTGTTGACGATTTTGGTTGTATGCAACAGACGCCAATAGACCCGGCATTAAGCTAACACGCATTGCTGACATTTCAATTGAAATAGGATGCGGTAGAACAAGTGCGTCACTTTGAGGATGCAAAATAGCTTGTGCCTTAGGGTCAACAAAGCTGTATGTAATCGCTTCTTGGTAACCACGTGTTACTAACGTATTGCGGAATTTGCTTAGTGCAATACTCGCTTCGTTATGAGTGGTCATCTTAAGTTTTGCAGTTGGTGCCACATTTGGAATACTGTTGTAACCGTAAACGCGTGCAACTTCTTCTATCAAATCTTCTTCAATGCGAATATCAAAACGGTAACTAGGTATGTCTGCACTCCAGCTCTCATTTTCTACTTTAACATCAAGACCTAAGCGAGTCAGAATATCAGTTACTTTAGCATCATCAATGTGATGACCTATTACGCGGTCTAAACGCGAACGACGCAAACGAACTTCAGTCACCTTAGGTAACTTATCAGCCGCCACGGCTTCTACTACAGGGCCTGCTTGACCACCCACAATTTCAAGAAGTAGCGCTGTAGCACGCTGCATTGCATCGTGTTGTAGAGCAAAATCTACTCCACGTTCATAACGATGTGATGCATCAGTATGTAGGCCGTAACTACGTGCTTGCCCAGCAATTGCTACCGGATTAAAGAACGCACTTTCAAGCAGTATGTCTGTTGTTTTTTCAGTAACACCTGATTGCTCACCACCAAAAATACCAGCAATGGCAAGTGCTTTATCATTATCTGCTATAACGAGTGTAGACTCGTTTAATTTAGCTGTATTCCCATCAAGCAGTACTAGTTCTTCATCTGCATTTGCACTACGTACTTTAATGCCACCTTCAATTGCACTTAAATCAAATGCATGCATAGGGTGACCAAGTTCGAGTAATACATAGTTAGTTACATCAACAACCGGGTCGATTGAACGTACACCACTACGGCGTAATTTTTCAACCATCCATAACGGTGTTTCTGCATCAAGATTTATACCTTTTATTACACGACCTAAGTATCGAGGACATGCATCTTCGTTCACTAGCTCAATTGATACTTTGTCGTCAATCGTTGGAGCAACAGCGGGGATTTCTAATACGTTTACATCAATGCTGTTTAAAACGCCTACTTCACGGGCAAGACCTTTAATACCAAGGCAGTCACCACGGTTTGGTGTTAAATCAACATCAATAATGTTGTCGTCAAGGCTTAAATAGTCACGTAAATCCGCGCCAATGGGTGCATCACTCGGTAACTCCATGATGCCCTCACCTTCTTCGCTAATGCCTAGCTCATCAAATGCACATAACATACCGTGTGAAGGCTGACCGCGAAGTTTTGCTTTTTTAATTTTGAAATCGCCAGGTAATACTGCACCAACGGTTGCAACCGCGACTTTAATTCCTTCACGACAGTTTGGCGCACCACAAACGATATCAAGCAGCTCATCGCCACCTACGTTAATTTTAGTAACGCGAAGTTTATCCGCATCAGGATGTTGACCACATTCAACAACTTCGCCTACTAACACACCATTAAATTTGGCTGCAGCTGGCTCAACGCCGTCAACTTCAAGGCCAGCCATAGAAAGCTGTTCCGACAGAGCTTGCGTATCAATAGCAGGATTAACCCACTCTCTTAACCACTTTTCACTAAATTTCATTTTATTGCTTCACTCTTAACGGAACTGGTTTAGGAATTTTAAGTCATTTTCAAAAAATGCACGTAAGTCGTTTACGCCGTAGCGCAGCATAGTTAAGCGCTCTACACCCATGCCGAATGCAAAACCGGTGTATTTTTCTGGATCAATACCTACAGACTTAAGAACGTTTGGATGTACCATGCCACAGCCTAGTACCTCTAACCATTTGCCGTCTTTGCCCATCACATCTACTTCAGCTGAAGGTTCTGTAAATGGGAAAAATGATGGACGGAAACGAATTTCCATATCTTCTTCAAAAAAGTTACGCAAAAAGTCATGTAATATACCTTTAAGCTCAGTAAAACTTACATCGGTATCAACCATTAACCCTTCTACCTGATGGAACATAGGTGTATGTGTCTGATCGTAATCGTTACGATACACACGCCCAGGTGAGATGATTCGTAGCGGTGGCTGTTCCGTTTCCATAGTACGAATTTGCACGCCACTTGTTTGTGTACGCAATACTAATTTAGGATTGAAATAAAAGGTATCATGATCAGCACGCGCAGGGTGATGTTCAGGGATATTTAAAGCATCAAAGTTATGAAAATCATCTTCAATCTCAGGACCTGATTTCACCTCGAAACCTAATTCACCAAAAAAGCTTTCAATACGCTCAATTGTACGTGTTACTGGGTGTAATCCACCTGTAGGCATCACACGCCCAGGTAAAGTAACGTCAATTGTTTCAGCGGCTAGCTTTTCTTCTAGTGCCTTGCTTGCTAAAAGCTCACGCTTATCGTTAATTGCAGCTTGTACATCTTGCTTAGCCTGATTAATTACCTGGCCTGCTTCTTTGCGTTCTTCAGGAGCAATTTTACCCAGTGTTTTAAGTAAGCTAGTGATTTCGCCTTTTTTACCAAGGTAGTTAACCCTGATCTCTTCTAGTTGCGCGATTTCACTGGCACTGGCTACCGCCTCAAGTGCTTGCGCTAATATATTTTCTAAGTTCATTCGATACCTGATCTTTCACAGAAGGTGATTACAATTTAATTGACTAATGATAACTGAAAGCGGGGTCTAGATTCTAGACCTACTAGAGCTTTAACGTTGATTTTATAAAGGGAATTGTTAATTTTCGCTGTGCGGCCATAGATGCATGATCTAATTTGTCTAATACATCGAGTAAAGCACGCATATCTCGACTTAGACGCGTTAGTAAAAAGCGTGCACATTCATCGCTTAACTCAAGCCCACGCATGTGTGCCCGCTTAACAAGCGCCTGCGCTTTATCATCATCACTCATTGAACGTATTTGAAAGGTGGTTCCCCAAGTCAAACGAGATTCTAAATCAGGAAGCGAGATATTTAACATATTTGGTAACAGGTCTGCGGTTACGACTAACATTTTACCGGGTTCGTTAAAGCGATTAAAAAAATTAAACAGGGCCTTTTCCCAGGCATCGTTCCCTGCAACTAAGTGGACATCGTCTATACACAATACATCAAGCGCTTCGAGTCCATCGAGGACCATAGGGCCAAAATTGATAACCTCGCGCATAGAAAGTAACATGTTAGAGAGGCCACGTTCTTGCGCTTTTATGCACGTCGCGTATAACAAGTGAGACTTACCCGAATCACCCAATCCACACAAATAAGTATATTGAAATGAATTTGCCAACTCAGAAAAGCTCGCTTTAAGATGGTTAACTTCTAATGAGTCCTCACCACCAAAGTACGATGCAAACGTCTCGTCATCAGGCAGAGTAACAGGCAACGCCATTTGCATTGGTTCATGAGTTAGCACTATGGTTTTATCCATTGATATTCAAGGCTATTTTTGTCAACAACATGATAGAAAGCGCGTGGGTCAACATAATCTTTAAAAGCAGAATCAAGACCAAGCGCTTTTTTTAAATCTGTAACATCGCCTGTATGACTCAATTTGTATTCAACAAACCCAGTCGTTTTTCGAGCAATCGTAACTTGTGTAACTACACTTAAACTCTGTAAACGTCTTTTAGCTAGTTCAACATCTACAAAATTTTCGGCCCCTTTTAAAGTTAAAATAGCTGAAGCTTGCTCGTAGTATGCATTGGGATCAATTGCATATTCACTTGCTAGCCCTCTAGCTAGTGTATCTATCATTTGACTAACAATTTGTTGTTTATCACCAACTAAACGATTTTCATCAAACAAATCATCATTTGTGAATCGCCAATCTAAAACCCAGTTATTACTGTTATTGTCTTTGTACATTTTGGCCGTAATACTTCTTTCAGCACTATACCGCTGAGACGCCTCTTCTATAGGCCCTGAAAAATTACCCCACACCTCGGGTATACCTACTAGACGCCTATCTTGTAAGTCCAGTAATGGCACAACAACAGGTAAGCCACGTCTTCGAGCATTATCGTAAATTAATTGTTCAAGCTGCGGATAGCTCTCTTGTGTAACTAGCTCTCTTCGCCAATTATCTTCAATACCTAGCCAAATAGCGACTAAAGGACGCTGTGAACCCCATAGAGGTAGACTTAATTCTTTTATAAGCGCATTAATTTTACGTGCTTCAAATTTAACAATTAATTTTAACTGACCTTCAGCACGCTCATCGTATTCAAATTTAAGCATGTAATCGGAGATATCTTTAGTTCGCTGTTGAGCTAATCGATTTTGATCCGCCGTTTCATCACCACTTACTTTTACCAAAACATTGAGTAAGGCTTTACGGCTTGCCGCTAATCGAGTATCTCTTGATTTATCATCAACTTTTAAAATATCTTGATATAGATCAGTGACCTCAACTGCTGAAACAGAAAAACAAATTAAAATGGATATTATGCTTATTAATAATCTATACACTGTATGTTAGTTCTTGGTTTTAAACTGATTTGATCCTAAATCAAAGCCAGTAACAAAGCAAAATTATATTTGTTACTGTGATATATTGATTCTTATAGATTTAGCCTCTCATACAATGTTGATTTAATTAAAACTCTAGATTTATAAACAAATTCACTCAGCCAAAAAGAGAGCAACTAAAGCCAAACCTTCTAAAAAGACATACTCTCTTCAAAGTAATGCCAACACAACTGTATTAAGTTCTAAAAATATATTAGCTTTTATTCGCTACTGCTAAGGGAAACAGGAAGCTGTTGAATCGTGTCAGCGTTTGAAGGGCTTGCTTTCGCGCAGTTTTGCATGATGTATAGGAATACAAATGCCGGGTGCACAGGCTGTGAAAGAGCGACCGCTACTGAGTTCGCCATAGGGTCTTGGCAATTTACTAAATTACTTTTTTGCAGACGTAAAAAAGCCCGGCTATTTCTAGTCGGGCTTTGTACAATTTGACGCCTGTTAATGTCGTGGTGCCCACAGCGGTGGAGAGTCACATAGCAAATGTTGCCTATCATAGGCCAGTGTATTGAATAACCAAAACACTGTTCACAAAGAGGCGCTTCGCTTAAGAGACGCGACGCTTTAGAGAAGAAAATGTTGAAGATTACTTTTCTGTAGACGTAAAAAAGCCCGACTATTGCTAGTCGGGCTTTCTACAATTTGGAGCCTGGTAATGTCCTACTTTCACATAACAAATGCTACACTATCATCGGCGCTGTTTCGTTTCACTACTGAGTTCGGCATGGGGTCAGGTGGGTCCAAAACGCTATTGTCACCAAGCAAATTTGGTGTCAGTCCGTATCGCTACGTACTAACTAAAATTTGGAATTTCTGATAATAAAGTCTTCAAGTATCTACTTTAGTTATATTAACTTCTTCGCTTGTTTCACTATCACATAAAACG
>NZ_NTLW01000223.1:0-12872 GCF_002632075.1 Pseudoalteromonas sp. ESRF-bin5
TAAAACAAGCCTAACTGCGGTAAAACATCTTTAAAAAACGGCACAACTAAAGACGTTTCTGCAGCTTGCGTACTTGTAAAGTACAATGCAGTTGCAACCACAAGTGCAATTACTGACTGCCAAAAGTACTTCCATTTCGCTATAAGCCCTTTTGGATCTTTACGGATAACTTTTCGGTAATCATCGATAAAGCCGACAATTCCCAGTGAGCCAATTACAAATAACGTTGCCCACACATACTTATTAGAGAGATCGGCCCACAATAAGGTACTTGTAAAAATTGCCGCTAAAATAAGCAGGCCACCCATAGTTGGCGTACCCGATTTTGATAAGTGTGATTGTGGACCATCATCGCGTACTGTTTGCCCAATTTGCATTTTTTGCAAACCACGAATTAGCTTTGGTCCTAAATACAGAGACATAATGAGCGCAGTTAAAATCCCCAAAATAGCGCGCAGCGTTAAATACGAAAAAACATTAAAACCACTAAAATACTGTGTTAAATACTCAGCCAGCCAAACTAACATTATGATACTCCATTGATGGCTTGTTGCTGGCCATTAACTAAATCGGTTACTAATAATTCCATGCGAGAACTGCGTGATCCTTTCACGACGATGGTCGTTTTTTTATTTACTTGATTAATTGTGGCTTGAATTTGTTGCTGCATCTGATCGCGGTTTGAGAAGTGACGATTCGCAAGTGCAAATACATCGCTTGCACACTTACTCAACACACCTAGCGTAAATAGCTCATTAATGCCTTTTTCAAGCGCATATTCGCCAACTTCTTGATGGTATTTACGTGCGTCTTCACCAAGCTCACCCATATCACCCAGCGCTAAAATACGATGCCCTTGCATATCACTCAGTAAGTCAATGGCAGCCTTAACCGATTTAACATTGGCATTGTAAGTATCATCAACCACGGTGAGCATGTCAGACACTTCTATTAAGTTTACGCGCCCTTTTACATCGTCCATCGTCGCCAATGCATGAGCAATCTCATCTAAAGTGACATCAAGCTCGCTTGTCAGTGCAGCTGCAATAAGCGCATTGCTGATATTATGTTTGCCTGGTAATGCGAGAGTAACAGGTACCTTTTTTTGTTTTGTACATAACGTAAAGCTTGCACGTGCATTAGCATCTAAGCTTATATCTTCAGCCCAAATATCGAGTTTTTCAGAGGTTGAAAAGCGCTTTATGTTGCGCCCTTCAAGTTTATCTAGCCAATATTGACTAAACTCACTGTCGCAATTAATTATGGCTACGCCATTTTCTTTAAGGCCATCAAAAATTTCGCCTTTTGCTTTGGCCACGCCCATCAAGCTACCAAAACCTTCTAAGTGGGCTGGTGCTACATTACACACTACCGCTACATCAGGTTTAGCCATTGCCGTTGTGTATGCAATTTCACCTAAATGATTTGCACCCAGCTCTATTACTGCAAAACGGTGTTGTGGCTCTAAACGCAACAACGTTAGCGGTACGCCAATATCGTTATTAAAATTACCTTTGGTTGCCAGCACATCGCCATGCACAGATAAAATAGCCGCGCACATTTCTTTTACTGTGGTTTTACCCACACTGCCCGTAATAGCGATTGTTTTAGGTGCTACTTGCGCCATAACCGCTGTACCAATAGCGCCTAATGCTATACGCGTGTCATTCACTATAAACTGGGCAATATCAACATCGACTTTATGATCGACAATAACGCCTATCGCGCCTTTTTGTTTTGCCTCAGCTATAAATTTATGGCCATCAAAATTTGGCCCTTTGAGTGCTAAAAACACTTCACCTTCGCATACTGTGCGAGTATCTGTATTTATGTTGAGCACTTGCTGATTATCACCCTGATAATCGGTTGTTAACACATTGGCTAACCAATCAAAATCCATCGGGATCATGCTTGAGTCCCTCTATCTGTTTTTATTAATTGTTCTTGTACAAACTGGCGATCGCAAAAGTCAATGCGTTCATCGCCTATAATTTGATAGTCTTCGTGGCCTTTTCCCGCAATTAACACCACTTCATTAGAAGCTGCATTATTAATTGCATAACTAATTGCTGACGCTCTATCAGCTTCTAAATGAGCGCTTTGAGGTGCAGCTAAACCTGAAGCTACCTCTGCAATAATCACATTTGGATCTTCTGAGCGTGGGTTATCGCTGGTAATAATCACTTTGTTAGCATTTTTTTCAGCAGCTTGGGCCATTAATACGCGCTTCCCCTTGTCCCTGTCACCACCACAGCCAAATACACAGCTCACGCCACCTGGCACATGTTTTTGCAAGGCTTGTAGTGCTAAAGCTAATGCTTCTGGCGTATGCGCATAATCAACTACGCAAGTTGGTTTACCCGCAACACTAAATGCTTGCATTCGTCCTGCTACTGGCTGAAGTTGTTGGCAACCTGCAATAAGTTGCTCAAGGGGATAACCTAAACCCAATAGTGTGGCCAAAGCAGCCGTTAAGTTATAAAGATTAAATTCACCAAACAGCGGCGATTTTACCTTAATATCACCCCAACTTGTAGATAATTGCGCCGAAATACCTTCATCCGAATAATCAACATCTGAAAAGTACACATACTGTGCATTTTTAGGCGCTAAATTTTTTCGTCCGTAGCAAATTAAATTATTAAAATCGTATTTTTCGAGCCACTGCCCTGCTTGGTTGTCATCTTGGTTTAGTACAACAAGCTGTGGGGCAAAATCACGAAATAGCATGAGTTTTGCATCACCATAACTCGCCATATCACCGTGGTAATCTAAGTGATCGCGAGAAAGGTTAGTAAATACAGCAGCTTTAAACTGGCACTGTGCAACACGGTGCTGCACAAGTCCGTGCGACGACACTTCCATTGCCACCAGCTTTTTATCTGCTTGATGTAAGTCGCTCAATATATGTTGTAAATCGACTGCTGAAGGCGTGGTGTTTATGAGCGGCGTTAAATTATCTGGATGGCCAAAACCAAGCGTACCAATAATTGCTGACTGCGTATTACAATACTGCGCTAAATGAGCAATCATAGCCGTGGTAGTCGATTTACCGTTTGTACCGGTTACACCAATTAAATCAAGGTTATGGCTCGGTTTATCGTAAAAACGACTAGCCAGTTCAGCCAACTTTTTATCAAGCTCAGACACTAAATAAAGTGACTCAAATGCAACATCAAACTCGCACAGTCTGTCGGCAATAACTGCGACAGCACCCTTTTCAATTGCTTTAGCTATAAACTGCCCGCCATCTAGCTCATGGCCTTTTATTGCTACAAATACATCGCCTGGGTTGACGTCTCGGCTATCTAATCGCAAATGACTTACAAGCTGCGATGGTGCATCTATTTCTATGTATTTTAAAATGCTTTTTAAATCACGCATCGTTCTTTTTACCTTTTACGTACGCAACTTCTTCCTTGTCGGGTGCGACGTTTAATATTCTTAATGCGTTAGAAACGATTTCTGCAAATGCAGGGCCTGCAGTGGCACCTCCATAGTACACATCACCGCCAGGTTCATTGATCATTACTACCACAGCTAAACGTGGATTACTTGCTGGTGCAACACCTGCAAAATAACCAACATATTCATCACCGTAACCACCTACTGCGGCTTTTTTAGAGGTACCCGTTTTACCCGCTGCACGGTAACCATCAACTTTAACGTTATGTGCTGTGCCACCACTTTCAAATACGCTTTCCATCATGTTTACTACCGCTTCAACATCTTGCTGTTGAAAAACGCGATCCCCTTCAGGGATAGAATCTTGCTTTAGTACAGTGAGCGGTCTGTTAACACCTCCCGCGCCTAACATGGCATAGAAGCGAGCCATTTGCGCAGTACTAACAGCAATATTGTAACCAAATGACAATGCAGCAATTTCGTGATCAGACCAACGACGATTAGGGTAAAATAAACCACTGCTTTCACCTACCATACCCGTGCCAGAGTCAGATCCGAACCCGACCTTTTGGAATAAACCCACCAGGTAGTCTTTTGGAACCAACTGAGTAACCTTAGTCACCCCCATATTTGACGAATATTTTAGTATTTCTCGTAGTGACATTTCACCATGGTTACGCGTATCTTGGACTAAACTTCCCCCTAAACGCATCCAACCTGGGTAGGTGTCAATTTGTTCATCGGCTTGAATTGCGCCGTAGTCTAGCCCAGCTAAAATGGCCAGTGGCTTAACGGTTGAACCCGGTTCGAACAAATCAGTAATAGCGCGATTTCTGCGTTTATGGGGAGCCGCATCGGTTAGATTATTTGGATTAAAAGACGGGCTATTAACCATTGCTAATACTTCACCGGTTTTAACATCAACCACCATGGCTGAACCCGATGTAGCCTTATAAGATAAAACCGCTGACTTCACAGCCTTATAGGCAATTGCCTGAATACGTTGATCAATACTTAGTTGAATACTTTCGGGCTCTACACGTTCTCGTTCATCTAGCACTTGCACTTCACGGCCTTGGGCGTCTTTTCTTATAGTTCGACGACCTTCTTCACCGGTTAAAGCGTTTTCGTAGAGCTTTTCAATGCCTTCAATGCCTTTACCATCGATGTTGGTAAAACCAATAATATGCGCGGTCACTTCGCCAGCCGGATAGTAACGCTTAGACTCATCCAATAAATGAATACCAGGAAGACGCAAGCCACCAATATAATCGGCTACTGCAGGGGTTACTTGGCGTTTTAAATAAACAAAACGACGACTCGGATCATTTAAAAGTCGGGAATTAATTTTTGCCTGATCAATACGTAATACATCAGCTAATTCGCGCCAACGTAAATCGTTTTTGTAATACTGTGTGGTGCGTTTGTTTAGCTCTACTGCATTATCTAACAACGCTTGTTTGTCTTCACCATTTTTTCGCGCTTGCCTAACAACTTTAGATACCAGTGATTTATGTAAAGCCTTAGGGTCAGCATACACACTCACAACGGGTACACTGACCGCGAGCTCTTTGCCATTGCGGTCAAAGATCATTCCACGTTGCACATGAAGTTTTTCAACGCGTACTGTACGTTTGTCACTTTCCGAACGTGCTTTATCAGGTTCAATTACTTGTAAATAAGCGGCACGAGACACTAGCGTCACAAACACCAAAAACACAACCGAACACACCAGCATAAAGCGCCATGTGATTAAGTTGTTAACTGGTTTTTTGCCTCGATTTCTCATTTTACTATAATTACCTGTTCATCCTGACTCGTCGGTCTTTTCATTTTTAATTGCGAGGTTGCCACTTCTTCAATACGCGCATGCTGAGAGTAAAACTCCTCCTCAACTAGTAAGTATCGCCACTCTAAATCAAGCTCATCTCGTTCTTGCAGTAATTTATCTTGTTCAATTAATTGCCCGCGCGCTAAATGCGTAACTTGCACTACGCTAAAGCCAGAAACAAATATCGTAACCAATAAGGCCAAGGTGAGCTTATTAGCACCAAGGCCTTTAATTATTTCGAAAAATAAATTGGGAGGTTGTCGATGATTTGCTTTTGTATTCATCCCAACCTCTGAGCAATCCTAAGTACAGAGCTTCGTGAACGCGGATTGCGCGCTACTTCTTCAGTGCTTGGTTTAATAGCTTTACCCACTGCTTTTAACGTCAGATTTTGATTTATTTGTGCATCGGTTAAAGGCAGACCTCTGGGTAATGCTTCTCCCTTACTCTGTTTTCTAATAAATTGTTTTACTATGCGATCTTCAAGTGAATGAAACGAAATGACCACTAAGCGACCGCCCGGCTTTAATACTTTTACGGCCGATTGCAGCGCCGTTTGTATCTCTTCAAGTTCGCTGTTTATATAAATACGAATAGCCTGAAAAGTGCGCGTTGCGGGGTGTTTAAACTTATCTTTCACTGGTACGGCTTCATCAACTAAATCAGCAAGCTGCTTAGTTGTTGTAATGGGTGTGTGCTCGCGAGTTTCTAAAATTTTATGTGCAATACGCTTGCCGAACTTTTCTTCACCCAACTTTTTAATGACGTGGGTGATATCATCTAACTCAGCTTCTGCCAACCACTGAGCAGCACTTCGGCCGCTTGTTGGATCCATGCGCATATCAAGCGGGCCATCTTTCATAAAACTAAAACCGCGCTCAGCATCATCAAGTTGTGGAGATGACACACCAATATCTAATAAAATGCCATCCACTTTACCAATGAGATCGTTTTGCTCAGCTACATCGTATAATTTTGAAAATCGAGTGTGTGCTATAGCAAAGCGGGAGTCATCGGCAAATTTTTCAGCCGACTTTATAGCCTGTGGATCTTGGTCTATTGCCTGTAAGCGTCCTGCGTCGCCTAAACGAGCAAGTATTTGACCTGAATGACCGCCTCGTCCAAATGTGCCATCCATATATATGCCGTCTGGCTTAATTGCTAGGGCATCAATGGTTTCGTCCATCAAAACAGATACGTGTTCAAATTGCGCTGTCATTAGCTATTGTTTGCCTTTTTTTGTGCCGTTAAAGTGTAAAGTTATCTAAATCTGAATTAGGCTCAAAATCACCTAGCCTCTCAAGCTCAGTGTCTTGGCGCATTTGTTCGTTCCAACGCGCTTCATCCCAGATTTCAAATTTATTCATTAACCCAACTAGCATTATTTTTTTACCAAGGTCTGCATGCGCACGTAACGACGGCGCTAACAAAATCCGACCATTTTTATCAAGTTGATACTCTGTCGCATTGCCTAACAACATGCGTTGCATTCTACGGGCACGTGGATTCATATTGGAAATTTTAGCTAAGCGACTTTCTATTTCTTGCCATTCAGCCAATGGATACAACCACAAGCAGGGCTCATTTAACGCGATGGTACAAATCACTGTTCCCTGATCTTCAGATAGCAGCGATTCTCGGTACTTGGTCGGCACCGCAAAACGTCCTTTATCATCCAAACTCAGTGAACTCGCGCCACGGAACATAATTAGCCTGCTTTAAATTATTTTAATCAGCTATTAATCTATGCTGATCCAGTTTGATCCACTAAAAACCACTTTTTACCACAGTGCTCCAGTTTAGGGCTTGACAAGCCTTTTTGTCAAGTAAGCTGACCTCCTTTAACGAGTCTCTAAGCTAGAAAAAATAAGGGTTCAGGCGAAGCAGTTGAATTACGTGGGAAAAAGTGGAGATACAAACAAAAAAATATTTTCATCCATTTTAATAACTTTTTGTTTACATGGTTTGATTACTGAATAAACAGTGAATAATTACAATTTTTTAGCGGGTTTTACTCACTTTGTAATATTTACTTAGATCGGTGGTAAGAGTTACTGCTTCGTTTTTATTATATGTTAAAAACGACTCAACAAAAAACATTATAACCAATAAAATCAATTGGTTACATAAATATCACAGTCTGGTTTAATTGTTGCTTCAGTAAATGCACTACTTAAATACTTTTACTCATTAAGGATTGATTATGGCTACTGCTACGACGACTAAACAAAATACGACTACAGATATTAAGTCTGACACTAAAGCACAAACGACTGATGCCCCACTGACAGAAAAAGCAACATCAGCTGCTCACGATGCTGTTGATGCACTGTCTACAAAAGCAGCAACAGCTGAAAGTAGCGTGAGAAAAGGTGCATCTAGTTCTGCTGAGGCACTGAGCGAAAAGCAATTAATTGCTCGCGAAAAGCTGAGTGAGTGCACAGCTAAAACACGTGCCTTCGCATCTGAGAATCCTCTAGCTACAGCAGGAATTGCATTTGCAGCGGGTATGTTAATTACGTCATTATTCCGTCGTAAGTAAAACCTGATGGAAAATTTCCACTCGAGCACAACCAAGGATGGTACAGCGCAAAACCAAACGACTGATCAACAGTACCAAAAGGATGATTGGCAAGATCATATTGCAAAACTCTTAACGTATTCAAAGCAGCTCAAGGATGATTATCACACTCAAGGAAAGATCACCCACCAGCTTGCAAAGGCTGAATGGCGCTTATCGTTAAGATCGCTTGCATTGATCTCTATATTTTTAGGCTGTTTTGCCAGTGGTTTGGTTTTGTTGTGGGCGGGCGTATTAGGTGCGGCAGGTTATGCGATATACGACCTATTTGGTTCTGTGTGGGTAAGTATTGCAACCGTTACACTATTACAGGTCGCATGCTTATTTTGGCTATGGAAAAGCGTTGCGTATTTAAGCAACAAAATAGGCTTTAGCAAAACCCTTAAAAGCATTAAACAATTATTAAACTTACAAGGACATTAATATGTTAGTTGATATATTGATTAAAAACCCTGATGCAAACGTAAAAGCACTGACTAAACAAATGGATTTACAAAGCGAGCTTAAGCGACAACACCAAGCCGCGTTTGTATATCGATTAAAGCGTTTTGCAGCCAGTAAAGTAGGCTTAAGCAGCGCATTTATAGCTGGCGTTGCCGTTCAGTCTGGTAAAAGTGAAACCAGCCTTATAAGAAAATACGGCTGGCTAATTAGGTTAATTGGTTAGCTGGTTAACTATGCCCTGCCATGTGCTTGCAAATAATTTATTTCTGGCCCTTTTGGTACAATCTGGGTGGGATTAATCATAGTGTGGCTAAAATAGTAATGCCGCTTGATATGATAGAAATCAACCGTATTTGCAACTCCCTCAACTTGGAACAAATCCCTTAAGTATCCACTCAACGAAGGGTAACTCTCAATTGTGCGCAAATTGCATTTAAAATGCCCTACATACACACAATCAAACCTAATTAACGTTGTAAATAAGCGCCAATCTGCTTCCGTAATTTTGTCACCCGCAAGGTAGCGTTTTTTACTCAGTATTTTTTCAACTTTGTCGAGTGCATTAAACACATCGTCGAATGCTTGTTCGTACGCGTGTTTTGCTGTTGCAAATCCAGCTCGGTAAACACCGTTATTAATATTTGGATAAACTAACGCATTAAGTTCATCGATTTCACTACGAAGTGATTCAGGGTAGTAATCGTCTTTATTACCTGTTATTTCATTAAACGCACTATTAAACATGCGTATTATATCGGCAGATTCATTACTAACTATCTTGTTTTGTTTTTTGTCCCACAAGACAGGAACAGTTACTCGTCCTGAGTAATTAGAATTATTTTTAGTATAAACTTGGTGTAAGTAATCACTAGCAAATAAGGCATCACCCGTGCTGTGGTTATTTTGATCAAACTCCCAGCCATTAACCAACATGTCGGGGCCTACAACCGATACAGAAATAAGTTCATCAAGCTTTTTTAACGTACGAAAAATAAGTGTGCGGTGCGCCCAAGGGCACGCTAACGAAACATATAAATGATAACGCCCAGCCTCAGCTTTAAACCCCCCTTCGCCAGTTTCACCTGCGCTACCGTCTGACGTGATCCAATTTCGTAATTGCGCTGCCTCACGCTCAAACTTTCCGTCGCTTGAATCTGTGTCATACCATTTATCTTGCCATTGACCATTAACAAGTAATCCCATTATTTGCTCCTCAAAAATTAAATAAGTGTGCCAAATTGACCATTTTGGTAATCACGAACGGCCTGCTGTATTTCGGCTTGTGTTGTCATAACAAATGGCCCCATGTGTGCAATGGGTTGCTTGAGCGGATCACCCGCTAAAATTAATACACCTGCACCATGTTGCGTTGATATATCAATATCGCTACCTTGCTCTAAAATTAGTAACTTACCCGCCTTGAATGTTTGATTATCTGGCGTGATAAGGGATCCCGAATGTATGTAAAGCATCACATTTTGTTGTTTTAAAGGAGCAAGCTCTAGCTGCTTACCAGCAGGTAAATTTACATCGGCTAAAGCCGCATTTGCAGAGAGCTTTTGAATACTTGATGTTAATTCAACTGCCTCAAATTGCCATGAACCAGCAAGGGCAGTTAATGTGACACCATTTTCATTTTTAAAAGTTGGAGCTGGGCTTTGCGTTGTATCTTGATAAATGGGATCGCGCATTTTTTCTTTGCTTGGCATATTGATCCAAATTTGAAAACCATGGAGTCCGTCTTTGGCATCAGGCAGAGGCATTTCGCTGTGGATCACTCCATTGCCTGTACTCATCCATTGCACATCGCCTGCTCTGATCGCTTTTTTATTACCCATTTGATCTTTGTGCTCAAATCCTCCTTTAATAATATAAGTAAACGTTTCCATACCTCGGTGCGGATGCGCAGGAAAACCGCCCATATAATCAGCCTCGTTATCTGACTTGAGCTCATCGATCATTAAAAACGGGTCAAGGTATTTACCATCGAATCCAGGGATACGGCTTATATTGACACCATCACCATCTTGAGTTGCATAGGACGTTAATATTTTTGCTATATTCATTTTTTAAATCACTATCTGAAATGTTATCTATACTTATTAAAGCACTGATAAAACCAAACAACCATGTCTTTATATCGCGCTAACCATTCGTTTTTTTAGAATGATTTGATAGTAAAATATTTTTTCATAACAACTTATAAAATATGGTTTTTTTATATTTTATTGACTACAATCACCATTAAATTTACTCAAAAAAGGGACAAAGTATTTTAACTTCATCGCTCAAAAGTCAATTTTATAGGTTACTAATCATTATTAGTATCCCGGGCATTCTTGTGACATTTTTAGCCCTTTGGGCAGAACGTGAGGCTGCGATTGAAAAAAGCGAAGAAAAAGTCGTTAATATTGCTAAGCATTTAACCCACCAACAAACAGCAATGATTGGAGAGACTGAGCAACTCACTCGGTTTTTAGCAAACACAATTGCTGCAGAACCTAAACTTCCGGACACGTGCCCTAGCTATTTTTACCAAATACAAGAGCTCTACACAAACGTTGCCAATATTGGTGTAGTTGATGACAAAGGAAACTTAATTTGTGTAACCAATGGCATAGTAAAAAATGTGTCTATTAGTGATAGGCAATACTTTAAAAATGCCATAGCAAATAAAAGCTTTTCAATTGGGTATTTTCAATACGACAGAAGCATTCAAGCACCCAGTGTTAACTTTGCTCACCCTATTATTGATAAGCAAGAGCAATTAAAGGGCGTTGTTGTTTCAGTGATTGCACTTGACTGGTGGAGTGCAGCTTTAGACAAAGCCGAATTCCCAATGGGTTCGAACGCTGTTATTGCTGATTCTAATGGCCTTGTACTGGCAAGTTACCCAAACTCATTGCTACCTTTAGGGGAAAAAATTAACAACAAACACTTTTTACATAGCGATAGCTCATTAGCTATGTTTAAAGACGATAACAACGTCAATCAAATCTTTCACCGAGCAACTATTTATAATGACATTAATAACAATAATTTAGAAATTTACATCACATCGCCCACTGATAAATATATTAATCGAGCAAATAAACACTTTTTAGAAACTATTATTTTATTTTTTAGCGCTATTTTAATTATTGCTTTTATTGGCCACCATTTAATTAAAAAAAGTATTTTTTACCCTATTGAAAAACTCTCCCAAGCAACCGACCTATTAGCACAAGGCAATATGCCCGCTCATAAAATAAAACCTAATAGTCCTGAATTATCAGCTTTGTATACGCGCTTTGAAGCCATGGCTGAAACACGTTTGCAAACAGAAGCCGATTTAAAAAACAAACACGACGAGTTGACAGGGTTACTAAATGCCCTCCCCGATATGTACCTTAGATTCAACAATACGGGTACTATACTTAACGTTAGCGGCACCATTATCCCGCTATTCGCCGCAAGCAGTAAACTGCCTGAAAACTTATTAGACATATTACCAGAAGGTATCACTGAACAAATTTTGAGTGAAGCATCCAACCGCGAAGACGTCATCACTTTTGATTTTAAAATCAGTACAGGTGTGGTGGATCACTATTTTGAGGCGAACATAAATCATCTTGAAAAAAGTGATGAGCTAATACTTGTGCTTCGTGATATTAGCCAACGCAAAGTAAATGAAGACTCGCTTCACTTAGCGTCTCTTGTTTATGGTAACAGTAGCGAAAGTATGGCAATTACAGATGCCAACGGTATTATTTTTGATGTAAATCCTGCCTTTTGTGAAACAACACAATATTCTAAAGACGAAGTAATTGGCCACTCTACCCGCATACTTTCTTCAGGTGAGCACTCAAAAGAGTTTTATGAAAAAATTTGGGCATCAATAAATGCCACTGGTCGCTGGCAAGGCGAAATTATAAACCGTAAAAAAAATGGGGTACTATTTACTGAGTGGCTAAATATAGACACTGTTTACGATGAAAATAACAAACCTGCACGCCGAATAGCTATCTTTACTGATTTAACTGAAAAAATACAAGCAAATAAAACCATTTGGCGACAAGCTCACTTCGATCATTTGACCGATTTACCAAATCGATTAGAGCTTAAAATACGGCTAAATAAACAGTTTTCTAATTCAAATAATGAAAGCTTTGTAGTGATGCTTTTAGATATTGATCATTTTAAAGATATTAATGATACTTTAGGCCACCACTATGGAGACAACCTATTAAAAGTGGTGTCGCAGCGTATTGTAAATTCAGCTAAAAATGCCGAATTTGTTGCGCGTATTGGTGGTGATGAATTTGTTATTGTTTTTAATCATATTAAAAGTACTCGCCATATAAACCAGATTGCTAGCAATATTTTACAAAGCTTATCGTCTGCGATACATGTTGAAAATGAAGAAGTATTTATAAGTGCCAGCATGGGTATAGCCTGTGCGCCCGAAGATGGTGAAAATACCGAGCAGCTATTAAAAGCAGCCGATCAGGCAATGTATAAGGCTAAAAATAATGGCCGTAATGGCTTTGAATTTTTCTCTCGTGATATGAGAGAGCAAGCACAAGCTCGTATGTTATTACTCAAAGACTTACGCTGTGCAATAGAATATAA
>NZ_NTLW01000129.1:0-24533 GCF_002632075.1 Pseudoalteromonas sp. ESRF-bin5
TGTGAAGGCGCTGGCGAAATGTTCCGTGTATCTACACTTGATATGCAAAACTTACCGCGTACAGATAAAGGCGATGTTGATTACAGTGAAGACTTTTTTGGAAAAGAAGCATTCTTAACTGTATCTGGCCAGTTAAACGGCGAAACTTACGCGTCTGCAATGTCAAAAATTTATACGTTTGGCCCTACTTTCCGTGCAGAAAACTCAAATACTTCACGTCACTTGGCTGAGTTTTGGATGGTTGAACCTGAAGTAGCGTTTGCAGATTTAGAAGATATTGCAAAGCTTGCAGAAAACATGCTTAAGTACGTATTTAAAGCGGTACTTGAAGAGCGCCGTGACGACATGGAGTTTTTTGCTCAACGTATCGAAAAAACTGCTATTAGCCGTTTAGAAGAATTTGTTGAAAAAGACTTTGCACAAGTTGATTACACAGACGCAGTAGAAATTCTTAAAAACTGCGGTAAGAAATTTGAGTTTGATGTTGAATGGGGTGTAGATTTACAGTCTGAGCACGAACGTTACCTAGCAGAAGAACACTTTAAAGCACCGGTAGTAATTAAAAACTACCCACGTGATATTAAAGCATTTTACATGCGCCAAAACGAAGACGGCAAAACCGTTGCTGCTATGGACGTAGTTGCACCGGGTATTGGTGAAATCATTGGTGGTTCTCAACGTGAAGAGCGCCTTGACGTACTTGATGCGCGCCTTGAAGAAATGAGCTTAAACAAAGAAGATTACAGCTGGTACCGCGACCTACGTAAATACGGTAGTGTGCCACATTCAGGCTTTGGTTTAGGCTTTGAACGCTTAGTTGCTTATGTAACAGGTATGGGCAATGTACGTGATGTAATCGCCTTCCCTCGTACTAAAGGCAGCGCAACTTACTAGATGAGTATTGACTAAATTGTTTAAAAATTAAAAACCAGCCAATTGGCTGGTTTTTTTATGGCTAAAATTTAACGTATAAAAAAAGCCGCAGCACCCATCAGGCACCACGGCTTTCAACCAGAATAAGGTTTAATAAATGGTTATAGTGCGTTTTCTAATTGCGGTAACACATCAAATAAATCGGCAACGAGTCCATAGTCTGCAACCTGAAAAATAGGTGCATCGGGATCTTTGTTAATTGCAACAATCACTTTTGAGTCTTTCATACCCGCTAGGTGTTGAATGGCACCGCTAATACCCACTGCGATGTATAAGTTAGGCGCTACAATTTTACCTGTTTGCCCTACTTGCATATCATTAGGTACAAAGCCAGCGTCTACCGCAGCGCGCGATGCACCAATAGCAGCACCTAATTTATCGGCTATACCGTTTAAAAGAGCGAAATTTTCGCCATTTTGCATACCACGACCACCAGATATAACCACCTCAGCAGCGGTAAGTTCTGGGCGCTCTGACTCAGTTTGCTCAACGCTTACAAACGTACTTAACTGTGAGTCCGATACTGTATCTAAAGTATTAATACTTACAGCGCCTTGCTCGCCTTGTAAATCAAAACTACTTGCGCGTACGGTAATCACCTTTTTAGCATCAAGTGATTTTACAGTCGCAATAGCGTTACCGGCATAAATTGGGCGTTTAAACGTATCAGCATCTATTACATCAATAATTTCAGATATTTGTGCTACATCTAAAAGGGCCGCAACACGTGGCATAAAATTTTTGCCTGTGGTAGTTGCACTTGCCACAATATGACTGTAGCCGTCAGTTAACGACATAACTAAATCGGTTATGCTTTCTGCTAGTTGGTGTGCATAAGCTGCATTATCTGCAACAAGCACACTAGCAACGCCTTCTATACTTGAAATAGACTCGCACATACTGGCGATGTTTTCACCGGCCACTAATACATCAACAGGAAAACCCATTTTAATAGCCGCATTAATTGTTTTTGAGGTTTCTGGTTTTAAGGCACCGTTGTCGTGCTCTGCAATTACAAGTGTTTTCATTTAAATCACCTTTGCCTCTGTTTTTAATTTTTCTACAAGTTGTGCAACGTCTTCTACAATAATGCCACCACTACGTTTTGCCGGTTCTTCTACGCTAACAAGCTGAATACGAGGTGTTAAATCTACACCTAAAGAGTCTGCAGCTATTACATCAAGCGGCTTGCGTTTTGCTTTCATTATATTGGGTAGTGATGCATAACGTGGTTCGTTCAAACGTAAATCTGTAGTGATAATGGCTGGCAATGAAAGTGCGACCGTTTGCAAACCGCCGTCTACTTCACGCGTAACATTTACTTTTCCATCAGCAACAACCACTTTAGACGCAAACGTACCTTGCCCACGATTAGTTAATGCTGCAAGCATTTGACCCGTTTGGTTATTGTCTGAATCAATCGACTGCTTTCCTAAAATAACAAGTTCTGGCGCTTCTTGCTCTACAATTTTTGCGAGTAATTTTGCAATGTGTAATGACTCTAATTTTTCATCGGTTTCGATGTGGATTGCTTTATCTGCACCCAGTGCAAGCGCTGTGCGTAGTTGTTCTTGCGATGTTTTAGCGCCAATAGTAACAGCTACAACTTCAGTGGCTGTACCGGCTTCTTTTAAGCGAATAGCTTCTTCAATTGCAATTTCACAAAATGGGTTCATCGCCATTTTAACGTTCGTTAAATCTACATCGCTGTTGTCACTTTTGACACGCGCTTTTACGTTGTAATCTATAACGCGTTTTATTGGTACAAGAACTTTCATAGGAACTCCATAATTATTTAAACCTACAACCTAACGTGTACGTCAACCTATTTATTTTTATGAAATCAGACTACTTCCTGTTGACGTAAACGTCAACCTAAAATAACCTTTAACTATTCACAGCCTGTAACGAAAAATTGGCATTGTAATAAATAGGCTGAATACCTTATTCAAATACTGAGGCAGTATTGAGTGAGTCCGTCATAAATAAAGAGGTTATTATGGTCGAACGTGAAACCATGGAATTTGATGTAGTTGTTGTAGGCGCTGGACCTGCGGGACTTGCTAGTGCAATAAAACTCGCACAACTTGCACAAGAAAAACAACAAGAGTGCATGATTTGTGTTGTAGAAAAAGGCTCAGAAGTTGGCGCGCATGTTCTATCGGGCGCTGTATTTGAAACAAAAGCGTTAGATGAATTACTACCAAATTGGCAAGAGCAAGGTGCGCCAGTAAGTACGAAAGTTACAAATGATGAAATTTATTGGTTTAATAACGAAGAAAAAGCAACATCAATCCCCCACTTTGCTTCGCCTAAAACATTTCATAATAATGGTAACTACATTGTTTCAATGGGTAACGTATGCCGCTGGCTTGCAGAGCAAGCTGAAAGTTTAGGCGTAGAAATATTTCCAGGCTTTAGCGCGCATTCACTTATTATTGAAGACGACGCAGTAAAAGGTATTGTTACGGGTGACATGGGCGTTGATAAAGATGGTAATGAAAAAGATGGCTACATGCCAGGCATGGAGCTAAGAGCTAAATATACTATTTTTGCTGAGGGCTGCCGAGGCCATTTAGGCAAACAACTTATAAACCAGTTTGCACTTGATGCTGACTCATCGCCTCAACATTATGGCTTAGGCTTTAAAGAAATATGGCAAGTAGATGAGTCTAAGCATCAACAAGGTAAAGTAGTTCATGGCACAGGTTGGCCGTTAAGTGGTGATACGAGCGGTGGTGTATTTATGTATCATAGCGAAAATAATCAGGTCGTTGTTGGCTTAATTGTTGATTTAAATTACACAAACCCGCATTTAAGCCCGTTTGATGAATTCCAGCGAATGAAACATCATCCTGTTTTTAAACAAGTACTTGAAGGCGGTGAGCGTATTGCTTATGGCGCGCGCGCTATTGCAAAAGGTGGATTACACTCTTTGCCTAAAATGCATTTTCCTGGCGGGTTATTAGTAGGCTGTGATGCAGGCACATTAAATTTTGCAAAAATTAAGGGAAATCACACAGCAATGAAATCGGGCATGATAGCCGCTGAAGTCATTTTTGAAGCATTAGAAAATGAACAAGCTAATACTGATTTAGTAAATTACCACACGCAGTTTGAACAATCTTGGGCTTATAAAGAGCTTTATCAGTCTCGTAATTTTGGTCCGGTGATGCATAAGCTAGGTAAATTTTTAGGGGGTGCATATAACACGCTCGATCAAAATGTATTCAACGGTGCTTTACCATTTACCTTTAAAGATGATGTACCAGATTACTCTACGCTGG
This sequence comes from Pseudoalteromonas sp. ESRF-bin5, assembly GCF_002632075.1. Classification (NCBI taxonomy): domain Bacteria; kingdom Pseudomonadati; phylum Pseudomonadota; class Gammaproteobacteria; order Alteromonadales; family Pseudoalteromonadaceae; genus Pseudoalteromonas; species Pseudoalteromonas sp. ESRF-bin5. Next base: position 4,221 of record NZ_NTLW01000129.1, read on the forward strand.
TTGATGCTAACATTGCTGAAAAAATAGCTTACCCTAAGCCTGATGGTTCACTGAGTTTTGATAAACTTTCAAGTGTGTTTTTATCAAACACTAACCATGAAGAGTCTCAACCTTGTCACCTAAAACTTAAAAACGCAGCAATACCAATAAAAGTTAATCTTGTGAAATTTGATGAACCTGCGCAGCGCTATTGCCCAGCAGGTGTTTATGAGGTGCAAGAAATAGAAGGTAACAACGAGTTTGTAATTAATGCACAAAACTGTGTTCACTGTAAAACCTGTGACATTAAAGATCCGAGCCAAAACATCACGTGGGTTACCCCAGAGGGCGCTGGCGGCCCTAATTACCCCAATATGTAATATCTTTTACATATAAATTATAAACATATCCTAAATTGCAGGGGCTTCGGCCCCTTTTTTGCGCTATGCTGATTGTATAACTAATAAAAAGAGTAAAGCTTATGCCGTCGTCAAATGTTGTTTTTCGTTTTTTAGCAGAACCTACCGACGTTAATTTTGGTGGGAAGGTACATGGTGGTGTGGTTATGAAGTGGATTGACCAAGCTGGCTATGCCTGTGCTGCTGGCTGGAGTGGTCATTATTGTGTAACCGTATCGGTGGCAGGTGTTAAATTTAGACGCCCTATTCTGGTTGGTCAAATAGTAGAAGTGGAAGCTAAAATTGCACATACCGGTAAAACAAGTATGCAAATATTTATACAAGTTCGGTGTGGCGACCCTAAAACACAGAACATGGTTGAAACAAATCACTGTGTAATAAGCTTTGTTGCCATGGATGAAACGGGTTACCCCGTCGCAGTACCAGAGTTTAAAGCGCTCTCCAATGAAGATATAAAATTAGAAAACTACGCAATTAAAATGAAAGAAATTGCGATTGAAACCGAAAACTTACTTCATCAAGTGTAATGACGCATTAGCTAATTTTTGTACTGTAAAAATCACCTAATGCTTTGTAAAAAATACAATTTATTTAAAATCGCTAAATCTTAGCAGTTAGCGATTTGTTTAATAAAAAACCTAAACAACCCAAATAACTAATCCAAAAATACTAGTTCAGCTGTTTTATTAATCAATTTAATCATTGGCATGTTCACTGCAAATAAGTAATCGAAGTTTGAAAAAATCAAACCATTTTATTTTTTAAAGGAGCTATTTAATGATTAAATCACTTTCACTTTCAGCACTGGCGCTAGCAACACTTGGTTTTAACTCTGCGGCGCAGGCAGACATTTCCGATTTTGATTCTCCACGTATTTATACCGGTATAGGTTACGGTCAGTACTCTTTTGAGTTTGAAGACAGTGAAAACGATACTGATTTTGATGATGACGCACAAATGCTCAAAGGGTATGTGGGTACGCAATTTAATGAATATTTAAGTGTAGAGCTGGCTTATCAAAACTTTGATGAAGTTAGCGATATTGATAGCAAAGCTGAAATTGACGGTGTGTCATTGGCCACGCGTTTAGGTATCCCATTAACTGAGAGCTTTTCGGTTTATGCCAAAGGTGGTTGGTTAGAATGGGATGCAGATATAAAACAAGAACTCCCTGTTGGAAGCGTTTCTACTTCACAAGACGGCGGTGATGCATTTTATGGTGCTGGTTTAGAGTTTGCTTTTTCTAGCAATGTGCAAATGCGTTTAGAGTACGAGCGTTACAAACTAGACGATGATATTGATCCTGATATGGATGTAGCATCAGTGTCACTGCAATACATGTTTTAAACTATAAACAGGTTGTTTAACAAAGGTAAGCTTAGGCTTACCTTTTTCTACTTTATATAAACCACTCAGTCTAAAAGCTATTTTAAACCACTTAGTCTAATAAAATAAATTGCTCTGCTGTGATGCGATGGCCTGCAAATAAAGGTAGAATGCCCGCCTATTCTATTTGTACTTGAGTAACATGAGCGACTACAGCATTTCGGCCGTTGGCCACATACAATCTCCCTATAAACAAAAGTTTGCCATACCAAGACAACCTCGTTTAGTACCTGAAGCCAAAGCAAAACTTATTTTTTCGCCTGATTTTAACCGCGAAGAATTTGTACGCGGTATTGATGAATTTACCCACATTTGGTTATTGTTTCGCTTTCATGAAACCGCAGATAAAGGCTACTCGCCCATGGTACGCCCTCCTCGCTTAGGCGGTAATGAACGCAAAGGTGTATTTGCTACTCGTGCTACTTTTAGACCAAATGCCATTGGTATGAGTGCAGTGAAGCTTGAGGGTATAGAATATAAAAATGGCCAACTCAGTTTATTACTTGCCGGAATCGACCTGCTTGATGGCACGCCCATCATTGACATAAAACCCTACTTGCCTTATTCAGATGCCATGCTTGACGCAAGTGCTGGCTTTGCAGATACACGCCCAGAAACACAAATGAGTGTAGAGTTTACCCCAGAGGTGACTTTATTCATTGAGCAACAAACTCAATACCCTGATTTATTAAACTTTATTAGTAATGTTTTAAAACAAGATCCACGTCCTGCTTACAAAAAACAAAAAAACGGCGAGCAGAGCTATGGAATGACATTGTATGATTACAATATACGCTGGCAAGTTAATGGCGAGCACAACCTAGTAACAAGTATAGAAAAAAGCTAAATAACTCACTTAGCGCTTTTGTGTAAAAGCAACCGCTGGTAAACTTAAGCTCTATTAAAAGAACATATTACTCTATTTCGGAAAAATAATGCGTACCAGCCAATATATACTCGCAACACTTAAAGAAACGCCTTCAGATGCTGAAATTGTATCGCATCAGTTAATGCTTAGAGCCGGTATGATCCGTCGCGTCGCTTCGGGTTTATACACTTGGTTACCCTCTGGTTTACGCGTTTTGCGTAAAGTTGAAAACATTGTTCGTGAAGAAATGGACAAAGCAGGCGCAATAGAAATGCTGATGCCTGTGATACAGCCTGCTGATTTATGGGAAGAGTCAGGCCGTTGGAGCGAGTTTGGTCCAGAGCTAATGCGCTTTACAGACCGTCATAATCGTGAATTTGCACTTGGTCCAACACATGAAGAAGTAATCACCGATTTTGTTCGCAAAGAAGTGAATAGCTATAAACAGTTACCACTTACTTTATATCAAGTACAAACTAAAGTACGTGACGAAAGACGCCCTCGTTTTGGTGTTATGCGCGCACGTGAATTCACCATGAAAGACGCTTATTCATTTCATTTGAGTGAAGAATGTTTAAATAATACGTATCAAGCAATGCACAAAGCATACTGTAATATTTTCGAACGTTTAGGCCTAGATTATCGCCCAGTAATTGCCGATACAGGGTCTATTGGTGGTAGCGTGTCTCATGAATTCCATGTTTTAGCCGAATCAGGTGAAGACGCTATCGCATTTAGCGATGGTAGTGATTACGCCGCTAATATTGAAAAAGCCGAAGCCCTTGCCCCAACAGAGCCTCGTGCTGATGCTACAAAAGAATTAAAAGCGTTCCCGACTCCAGATGCTAAAACAATTGAAGAGCTTAAAAAGCATTACGGTGTTAAACCACACCGTAGTGTTAAAACGTTAATCGTTTATGGTGCCCCAGATGAAAACGAACAACGTGGTTTAGTTGCTCTTGTTATTCGTGGCGATCACGAATTAAACGAATTGAAAGCGGAAAAGCACCCTCTCGTTGACTCACCGCTTGAAATGGCAAAAGAAGCAGACATAATTGCTGCAATCGGCGCAAAACCTGGCTCACTAGGTCCTGTAGGATTAACAATGCCAATTATTGTTGACCGCACAGCCAACGTAATGGCTGACTTTGTAGCCGGTGCTAATAAAGACGACGAACACTTTAGCGGCATAAACTGGGACCGTGATGTAACTAACTACGACGTTGCTGATATTCGTAACATTGTAGAAGGCGATCCTAGCCCTTGCGGCCAAGGCACATTACAAATTAAACGTGGTGTTGAAGTAGGACATATATTCCAACTTGGCACAAAATACTCAGAAGCCATGAAAGCAGGCGTATTAAACGAAGATGGCAAAAACCAAGTAATGACCATGGGTTGTTACGGTGTAGGTGTATCGCGTATTGTGGCTGCTGCTATTGAGCAAAACAACGATAAATACGGTATTATTTGGCCACAATCTATTGCTCCGTTCGACCTTGCTATTGTACCAATGAACATGCACAAGTCGCATCGTATTCCTGATATTGCAAACAGCCTTTACCAAGGTTTAAAAGATGCAGGTGTGGATGTGTTATTTGACGATAGAAAAGAGCGCCCAGGTGTCATGTTTAATGATATGGAGCTTGTAGGTGTGCCTTTCACACTTGTAATTGGCGAACGTAACCTAGACGAAAATAAAGTAGAGCTTAAAAATCGCCGCACAGGTGAAAAGCTAATGATTGACATAGATACCGCTATTGAAAGCATTAAAGCAGCTATGCAAGCCTAAACTCTTATTCGTTATTCAATAACGTGAATGCAAAAACCGCTTTTTTAAGCGGTTTTTTTATGCCTAAATTTTGTGTCATATAGCTTTACTAAAAATGTCGTGTAACTGTCATTTTTTCTCTCTAAAGTAATTTATAGCTAACAAAACTAACGAGGGACAATATGAAAAGTGCTGAACAAAAGGCTAAATACCCTGCTATATGGATATCAGATGTTCACCTAGGCTATAAAGATTGCAGAGCTGATTATTTACTCGATTTTCTAAGCGCTGTTGAGACTGACGTTTTATATTTAGTTGGCGACATTATTGATTTATGGTCTATGAAGCGCCAATTTTATTGGCACCCCTCTCACTATCAAATACTTAATTGCATTCAACAAAAAGCGGCCAACGGAACACGCGTAATTTATATACCAGGAAACCATGACGAAACCTTTAGACACTATATAAATCAAACCCTATTTGGTATAGAGGTCCACCAGCAGTATATTCATGTAACTCAAGCTAATAAACGCTTTTTGCTCGTTCACGGCGATGACTTTGATAGCGCAACTCGTTATAACAAAATTATTAGCATTGCTGGCGATACAGGCTACGATTTGCTTTTATTTTTAAATCGTTGGAGCAATAAAATAAGAAAGTTGTTTGGGGGTAACTACTGGTCGTTAGCGTCGTGGATAAAAGCACGAGTTCATAAGGCACGCGAAGCAATAAATGCATTTGAAGACGCAGCTATTCATGAGGCAAAAAAACAAAAAGTAGATGGGATTATTTGTGGGCATATACACCACCCTAAAATAAAAGTGTGCGACGGCATAGTGTATTGTAACGACGGCGATTGGATAGAAAACTGCACCGCCTTAGTGGAACAAGCCGATGGAAAAATAGAACTCCTTCACTGGTCAGATACACACACAGTTTTAGACAGCGCCGACATATCTAACATTTCATCGCCACTAATGAGTAATGACGATGCGAAACCTAAAAAGTCGGCAGCCTAATTGCTGACTTTAAACCAAGTCATAAATTTTAACCCTTGTTGACGGTCTTAAACAAAAAAGCATCACTTAAGTGATGCTTTTTTAAGATGAGTAGCACACTATCTAAATAGTACATCTTCTCGGTTAAACCATTTAACGCAAAATCCGAGTAACGCACCTGCAATAAGAGCGGTTGCTAAAAATATGAGCCCTACAAACGTGTAATCTACAGTGCCTTTAATTATGTCTTTAATGGCTAATGCAACGTTGGTTACCGGAATAAACGCGGTTTTAGCAGTCAATTCCATATTTGGCATTATTGAAATAATAATAGGGAAAAACACCCCCATACTTAAAGGAGCCATGTAGTTTTGTGCTTCTTTAAACGTACGCGCATAAATAGATATAGCTAACGCTAAAGAAGAAAATATGGCAGCCAATGGCAGTAATAATACAAAAATCATCAGCAAATCGGTAACCGCCAAAGTACTAAATGCCGTTTTTATAAAGTCTAAGTCTGCGAACGCCAGTGCAACAGCAACCCAACACCCCATACTCACAACCGTAATAGTGGTTGATGCAATAGAGGTGGTCAGTAATGTTATAAATTTACCTAATACCAGCTCTGTGCGTGTTATGGGTGTAAGTAAGAGTGTTTCTAGTGTGCCGCGCTCTTTTTCACCGGCCCCTAAGTCAATTGCAGGATATGTAGCGCCCATTAACACCAATGGAATAAGTAAATATGGTAAAAAGCCACCTATTTTTTCACCTAAGTTTTCACGTTTATCAGCCGTATCTACTTTAACAACTTCAATAGGGGTAAGGATAGCTTTGTGCGTAGACTCTTCTATCCCAAAGCTTTTTAATTTTTTGGCTTGCAATACGTCGCTGTATTCTTGAGCTAGTTCTTTGACCCGATCAAATAAAAAATTTATTGATTTTGCGTCGTTAAATACCACTTCCCATTTGCTTTGTTCACCACTGTTGAGTGTATCTTCTGCGTTACTTGGCAAATAAATACCCATATCTATATCGCCGGCAGTAACACCTGCTTTGAGCTCTTCTATCGTATTAAAGGTTTTACTGCCCTTATAAAGTTCAAAGCTTTTGTGGTAAAACACTTTGTTGGTAAATTCTGGTGCGTATTCACCATTAATAATTACGTAAGTATTAACTTTTTGGTCAGCTTCAAGTGCCGCTTGCGAACTAATAAAAGCCATAACGGCAAAAATTATTGGGAAAATAAGTACTGGCAGCGCCACAACAAACATAAGCGTTTTTTTGTCGCGAAGGAGCTCTTTTAATTCCTTTTTATATACTTCAAACATTATGCTTCTCCGTTAATATGTTCATAAACGCTTGGTTTAACTCTTCACTGTTTCCGGCTTGTTTAAACTCTTCAACTGTGCCATCAAAGCAGCTTATGCCTTCGTTAATTACCGCTACACGGTCACATAACAATGCGACTTCATCTAAATGATGGGTAGAAAAAATAACCGGTGTGCCTTGTGCTTTTAAACCTTTGATAAATTCGATCACTGTTTGTGTGGTCATGATATCAAGGCCTGTTGTAGGCTCATCGAGCACAACAACTTTTGGGCGATGTACAACTGCGCGGGCTATATTTGCTTTTTGTTTCATACCAGTTGATAAATTTTCAGCGCGCTTATCTATAAATTTATGCATATCGAGTAATGTAAAAAGCTCATCACAACGTGATGCTATATCGCTTTTTTTCATCCCGTGAAGTTTTGCAAAGTACTCTATGTTTTCTTTAACGGTCAGACGACCATACAAGCCAGTAGAGCCTGATAAAAACCCAATCGACTTTCGCCCTAAAAGAGGTTTTTTAACAATATCGTTGCCATCAATTGTAATAGAGCCTTCATCAGGCTTTAAGGCTGTTGAGATCATTCTTAAGGTGGTTGTTTTACCTGCGCCATTTGGGCCTAACAACCCTAATACTTCGCCTTCAGCGCAGCGAAAACTGACATCTCGTACTGAATGAAAGTAGTCTTTATCTTCACGCGGGTCGATATCGTCTACTTTATTTTTTTTATGGTCTTTCGTCAGCTTAAAACGTTTTTTAAGCCCGGCAACTTCTATCATGCGCATGTCCTTCGTTTGGGTCTAAAGTAATCCGTATTATTGTAAAATGTGTCGTTTTTATTATCTTCATGCCAGCCAGGCACACCTAATAATGGTAAAGGCGAAAGGTGTGAGTTATCGGCTAAGCAATGTTCTATTTTAATCTTCTCATAAAGTACTTGATCAAGGTACTGGTATTGCATTGCTAAATCTTTACAAAATATTTCGTCGGGCACATTTATAAATAATGCTTTTCCTGTGAGCCCTATATAAGGGCGAGTCAACATTTCGTAATTGGCATGACCAAACATAAAAGCCTGAATTGACTCTCCCCACTCATGGCGGTGCTCTACAAATGCTTTGTGCCATTGATGATCGCGCAGCCAGGTTTGCCATTTACTGTCACTAATGGCCAGTACAACACCACATTCATCAAATAGTGTGAGTGCGTTTCTGTGTTTGGTGCGCTTAGTTAAACCATATTCGGCAATGTCCTGAACATGCCGATGATTTATAAGTGATTTTGTTTTAGGAAATAAGCACCAAATAAAACCACCGAATAGATCGTGCCAATTTTCTGTCCGTGTGGGTACTTCACCCGTTTCAAAAATTACTTGTTCGTAATAGCGCTCAGCAAAGTCTATTTGTGCATCGTCAACAAACTGTATCGGTAAATTATTCTCGTTCGTTGCATTTAAATAAGGAGTAAACCATTTTGGTGAAGGCCATTGAGTTTGCTCATTAAGTTTAAACAAGCTGTTTAGGTGATTAAATGCACCCGTTTTTAGGCAATTGGGTTGCCATTGTTCAGGAGGAGTAAAACGCTTCATTATTATAAATTTCTAACTTGTATAGGCCTTTAATTTTGTAACAGTTTACCGCAAAAGCTAGCCCTACTTAATAGAAGTTAATATACTTATTTAATCTTAAAACAATAATCGAGTTAATATGAAACGCAATTTATCTCTCACACTTCTTGCCAGCGCTGTTTTAGCTGGCTGTGCAGCAACAAGCGTTACTCCTTCAGATGTAACCAATGGCTATAACAGTATTAAAGCCGATGAGTTAGCAAAACACATAAAAGTATTGGCATCTGACGAATTTGGTGGCCGAGCGCCTTCGTCACCTGGCGAAAAACTAACATTAGATTATTTAACAGCTCAATTTCAAGCATTGGGTTTTGAGCCTGGCAATGGCGATAGCTTTTTACAAGAAGTCCCCCTTGTATCACTAGAAGCTGATTCAAACATGGTTTTATCAATTGGTGGCAAAGATTACCAATACAAAAAAGACATGGTTATGGGCAGTAGCCGCATTAGTGAAAAAGAAGGCATTGAAAATTCTGAGCTTGTGTTTGTAGGCTACGGCGTTAATGCACCAGAGTATAACTGGAACGACTACGAAGGAATTGACGTGAAAGGTAAAACCGTGGTCATGCTTGTGAACGATCCTGGTTTTGCAACTAAAGATCCTGCTTTATTTACTGGCGACGCAATGACTTATTACGGTCGTTGGACCTACAAATATGAAGAGGCAAGTCGCCAAGGTGCTGCAGGCGCTATTATTATTCACGAAACAGCGCCCGCTTCGTATCCTTGGTCGGTTGTTGAAAATTCGTGGAGTGGCGAGCAATTTGGTTTTCAAAAAGAAAACAACAATATGGACCGTGTTGCTGTAGAAGGCTGGGTTACTAGTGATGTGGCTAAAGAGCTTTTCAGCAAAGCTGGTTTAGATTTCGATACCGTTAAAGAAAATGCCGCAAAAGGTGCTTATCATGTTGATATGGGTGATTTAACCGCCTCTGTTAATGTGACTAATACAATTAAAACGTCAGTGTCTTACAACTTTATTGCGACCTTACCGGGCAGCGAATCGCCAGACGAACATGTAGTATATTCAGCGCATTGGGATCACTTAGGCACAGATACAAGCCGCAAAGGTGACCAAATTTATAACGGTGCTCACGATAACGCAACGGGTACTGCAGGCTTAATAGAAGTTGCAGAAGCATTTACTAAATTGCCAAAGCACCCTAGCCGCTCAATGACATTTTTAGCAGTAACCGCTGAAGAGCAAGGGTTACTTGGCTCTAAGTATTACGCCGCAAACCCTGTTATTGCAGCTAACAAGACGGTTGCTAATATAAATATGGATAGCTTAAATTTATTAGGCAAAGTAAAAGATATGAGTGTGGTAGGCATTGGTAAATCTCAAATGGATGAGTTTTTAGCTAATGCAGCAAAAGATCAAGGTAGAACTTTATCAGGCGATCCTAAACCATCGTCGGGTGGTTATTACCGTTCTGATCATTTTGCGTTTGCCAATATGGGCATACCTGCAATGTACGCTGGTGGTGGTACTCAAGCAGCGGATGAAGAAACAGCCAATTATCGCAAGCGAATGAGCTTAGTATTACGCGGTTGTTACCACCAGCCTTGTGACCGTTACCGCGATGAGTGGGATTTATCGGGTGCTGTTCAAGACTTACAATTATTTTATAAAGTAGGTTTTGATATTTCTGAGCAAGAGCAATGGCCTACTTGGAATGCAAATTCAGAATTTCAACGCAAATAGCCTAGAATTTAATATCGAAAGTCTCAATGTGAGTAATCGATTTAAACACAATTAAATGATATTGATTATCATTTACTAAAATTATACAGTGTTACCCTGTTTATTAATTTGGTAACACTGTATGAACTCAATTACACAAATAGGACTAATTACCCCCGCTTCACAACGCTTTGTTAGCCAAAATAAACGCTTATTACTCCCTCTTTTTTTGTTGGTGTGTTTTGCTGCGCCATCACTTCGTGATATTGCAGTTACCGCACTAAGCGACGCGTTTTTTCAAGTCAGTGTATTTGTTGCTGCTACGTTACTGATTTATTACTACGCTATTGAGCGTTTACCTCAGTTAGAGCTTAGTTATCTAAGTGCCAAGTCACCGGCTTTAGAGGTCTTTTTTGCGGCTTTACTAGGTGCCTTACCCGGCTGCGGGGGCGCTATAATAGTGGTTACACAATTTACCAAAGGCCAAGCAAGCTTTGGTGCTATTGTTGCCGTACTGACAGCAACAATGGGCGATGCTGCATTTTTACTTTTAGCTACACGCCCTACTGAGGGAGCTGTAATAATGGCTATAGGATTAGTTGTTGGAACTATATGTGGTGCTTTTGTAAATACAGTTCATAAACACGACTTTTTACGCCCTTCTTTAAAAGAACAAACGCACCAAGTTAAAATATTGCCTACCCGCATTATTAGAGTCAGTAAACCTGTTTGGATGTTAGCGATTTTTCCAAGTTTAATTATCGCGTTTTTAATCGCATTCAACGTGGACTTTAACCAATTTGGAAGGCACACAAGCACTGGAATACATTTATTTGGTGCGGGCATGGCTCTATTTATCGTAACGGTATGGGCTTACTCGTCTAAGGGCGAAACATATAAACAAATTACCAGTGAAGAGGATGAATGTAATCCACCATCTAAAGTGGTTAAAGTGCTCCAAGACACACACTTTGTGACTGTATGGGTAGTGGCGTCGTTTATGTTATTTGAAATACTCGTGAATGTAGCCGGACTTGATTTAAAAACATGGTTTGCCCACTACGCTTATTTAGCACCGCTGATTGCTGTAATCATAGGTTTTTTACCCGGTTGTGGGCCGCAAATAATAGTTACCACGCTTTATATACAGGGCATCATTCCATTTAGTGCTTTAACATCCAATGCAATTTCAAACGACGGAGATGCGTTATTCCCTGCAATTGCGTTAGCCCCCAAAGCCGCAATAATAGCTACTTTATATACCGCACTTCCTGCACTCGGAGTTGGCTATGGCTTGTATTTTATTTCGTATTGAATTTTAGGCATAAAAAAGCTCAGCGAACACTGAGCTTTTTTAGGTTAAAACTTTACTTTATACAGTAGCAGGTTCTGCAGCTAACTCTTTTGGATTAGGACCAAAATCGTTCTCGCCCTCGTGTGAGTCTTGTACAAGGAACACAATTAATACAATCCAACCAATAATTGGCACTAACCACAGAAGCTGCCACCAACCAGAGCGGCCAGTATCGTGTAAACGACGTGCACCAGCACTTAAACCAGGTATCAATAGCGCTAAACTATAAATAGAACCAATAAACATAGTACCTAATGCGCCATCAATAACATTACAGATAATTGACAAGATGGTATTAAATAATACAAACATCCAATAAGCTTTGCGGCGGTTACGACCTGAAAAATCTGCGTAGCTACGCAGTGCGTTCATATAATGTTCCATAATATTTCCTTAGTGTTATTTCTTATATTCCCTAACGGGGTTAGTTTTATTACTTTTTAGCAACAGGTGTATCTTAAATAAAAACAAGTCCTTTTAAAACAAAAAACCAGCAAATTGCTGGTTTTTTATAAGTTTAATTTTTAGCTCATTGCCATCATCATTGCCGACGGATTTTCTAAGTACGATTTCCATAAGTTATTAAAGCGAGCAATTGTTCCGCCATCAATAACACGGTGGTCACCAGACCAACTAACTTGCATAATGGCCTTACTTACAACATGCCCGTTTTCATCAAAGCGCGGTAGATGTTGCAACTTACCTAGCGCAACAATTGCTACTTCTGGCTTATTAATAATTGGTGTGGCAATTGTGCCGCCAATTGCACCAATATTCGAAATGCTAATTGTACCGCCTTTTAAGTCTTCAGGTGGTACTCGCCCTTCGCGAGCAGACTCAGTAAGCCGTGTAAGTTCATTAGCCACATCAACAATATTTTTACTTTGGCACGACTTAATATTAGGCACCAATAAGCCAATTTTAGAATCGACGGCTATACCAATATTATGATCATTAAAATAAGTAAGTTCAGAGCAATCTTCATTTACTTTAGAGTTAAGAACAGGGAATTCTTTCATCGCAAGTGAAAGGGCTTTAATAAAGAAAGGCATCATAGTGAGTTTAACGCCTTGTGCTTTATACTGCTCCTTCATTGAAGCTCTTAGTGCAATAAGGTCTGTTAAATCAATTTCATCACAAAATGTAAAATGTGGAATGGTTGAAACAGAAGCAACCATTTGTTTTGCCATCGCCGCTTTTATGCCTTTAATTGGCTCGACACGCACGCCAGAGGTATGTGTTTTACTTTGTGTGTTTACTGCACTGGCATTAAGTGGTGACGTATCAATACTGTTTGGTACTTCACCTTTGATAAACTCTTCTATATCTTGCTTATAGATACGTCCATTTTTACCACTACCCGGTACTTGTGTTAAATCAACATCAAGCTCACGGGCTTTACGTCTAACAGCCGGTGATGCAACCGCTTTTGTGTTGACCACTTTTGCTGGTTTATTCACTTTTACTGGTGCTGCTTGCTCTGCTGCATTTGTTTGCGCTTTTACTACGGCTTGGTTTACATCTATATTTTGTTTAGGTGCAGTTCCAGCAATAGTCATCTGAAACAATGGGCTATGTACTTTAGCTATTTCACCTTTTTGATAATACAGCTTTTGAACAGTACCTGTGTATTTTGCTGGTATTTGCACAAGGGCTTTATCAGTCATTACATCACAAACAGCCTGATCTTCTTCAATTTCATCGCCTTCGGCGACTAACCAGTCGACTATTTCACATTCGACAATCCCTTCGCCAATATCTGGTAAAATAAAATCTTCTAATTGTTCAGTTGCACCATTATTGCTTTGTGGTGCATTACTGGGCTGTTGTTTTTCAACACTGGCCTCTTCGCCAGCTACATTCATTGCAAACAAGGGTGCATGTACTTTGGCAATTTCGCCTTTTTGATGGTAGAGCTTTGTAATTACTCCATCGTGCACAGCAGGTATTTGTACCAGTGCTTTATCAGTCATTACATCGCAAATAGGTTGATCTTCACAAACGCTATCACCCTCTTGTACCAGCCATTCAACCACTTCACACTCAACAATGCCTTCACCAATATCGGGTAATATAAAATCTTTAGCCATGGGAACCCCTAAAAATCCATTGATTGTTTAATTGCGGCTAACACTTTGAGCGCATCAGGCACATACTCTTTCTCTAGTGCCAGTGGGTATGGTGTATCTAAACCACACACACGTAGAATAGGTGACTCTAAATGAAGGAAGCATGCTTGTTGAATTGAAGCTGCAATCTCTGCGCCAAACCCATTTGTAATAGGTGCCTCATGGCTTATTACCAAACGACCTGTCTTAGTCACTGATTTAGCAATTGTATCTATATCCCAAGGTAAAATACTTCGTAGATCAATTACCTCACAATTTATACCTTGCTCGCTTGCTTGTTTTGCAGCGTCTTGAATAATTTCCATTTGAGCACCCCAAGCCAGGACTGTAATGTCAGTGCCTTCTTGCACAACTTCAGCTTTACCTAACTCTATTGAATAATCTTCTTCGGGTACTTCACCCGTCGATGCGCGGTACAAACGTTTGGGCTCAAAAAATATAACAGGATTGTCATCTTTAATACTTGCACGCAGTAAGCCTTTAGCTTGATATGGATTACGTGGCACCACTATTTTTAAACCTGGCGTATGTGCAAAGTAAGCTTCTGGTGATTGCGAATGATATAAACCACCAGCAATACCACCACCATATGGTGTACGTACAGTTAAGTTACCTACATTAAACTCATTACCACTACGGTATCTGAATTTTGCTGATTCATTTACTATTTGGTCAAAGGCCGGGAATATATAATCTGCAAATTGAATTTCAGCTAACGCGGGTGCACCAAATGCCGCTAAACCATTTGCAAAACCTAAAATACCTTGCTCAGTTAAAGGCGTATTAAATACACGGTGTTTTCCGTATTTTTCTTGTAAACCTGAGGTTGCTCTAAATACACCACCAAAATACCCGACATCCTCGCCAAATATACACGCTTGCGGGTGTTCATTCATGGTTATATCTAGAGCAGAATTAATTGCATGTAGCATGTTCATTTTAGCCATTACTTAATTCTCCCTGCAGTAACTGGGTAAGCATCTGGGTGCTTTTGTATATGTTCTTTTAGTTCATTGTATTGACGAACAAGTGAAGGGATTGGCGTATCGTAAACATCTGAGACTAGCTCTTCTAAAGCAGGCTTTTGCACTACTTCTGCACGCTTTAATGCCGCTAATATATCTTCACGTATAGACTCTTTTGCTTTTAAATCGTCTTCTTCGTTGAGCCATTGCTGTTTTACTAGCCACTTTTTAAATTTTTCTATTGGGCATGTTTTGTAATTAGCCTCTTCGTCTTTTGAACGGTAACCACTTGGGTCATCAGACGTAGAGTGAGCGCCTAACCGGTAAGCTATTGATTCAATTAAAACAGGTTCCCCTTGTGTTGAGGCAATTTCACGTGCTTTTTGCGTTGCTGCAAACACAGCAAGTGCGTCTGTGCCATCGACCCTAATTGTTTTAATGCCATAACCCACACCACGTGAAGCAATACCATCACCTTTAAATTGCTCATCTGCCGGGGTCGAAATCGCATAGCCGTTGTTACGTGCAAAAAATATCACGGGTGCTTTATGCACTGCAGCCATGTTTAATCCGGCATGAAAGTCACCTTCAGATGCAGCACCTTCGCCAAAGTAACAAATAGTTACGTTGTCAATGGTGCTTGCAAGTTCGCCTGTTTTTGCATCTATATGATTTACTTTTTGTCCATATGCATACCCTGTCGCTTGTGGTATTTGTGTGCCAAGTGGAGAAGAAATTGTCATATAATATAATTCTTTAGAACCATAATGAATTGGCATTTGACGACCTTTGCCTAAATCTAATTCATTTGAAAACATTTGGTTCATAAATTGGTCTAGCGTAAAACCACGGTAATGCAGTGCAGCTTGCTCACGGTATTGCGCCATTATCATGTCTTCTTGGTCAAGCGCAGCAGCGGATGCCGTAACGGCAGCTTCTTCACCTAAACATTGCATGTAAAAGCTTACTCGGCCTTGGCGCTGAGCACCTTGCATACGTTCATCTAATAAACGTATAAAACGCATAGTCTCATAAAGTTTAATTGCGGTATGTTTTGAAATAGAGGGTGCTGTCGCACTTGGGTGAATGTCGCCATCCTCAGTTAAAATACTAAGGGTTGGAATATTAAGCGCATTGCCGTCAATAAATTCTAGCGCATGGTTAATATTCAGCGATACGTTATTTGGATTACTCATAACCTACCTTCTGTTGTTGTCAGTAACATAGTGCCCCTTTTACATTATTATTATGGGTGATCATTGCTGAATAAACTTTGCAATATCTGCACTATATTTAATTAAAGCTGCCAACACTTTACGTTAACGTAAAGTGTTATTCAACAAATCTGTGACGAAACAAAAGTAAATATTGGTTAAATAAGTGGCAAGTTAACAATACAGCTACTTAAATTATTAGTAATCAGTTAGTTAACTTGCAGGACAAAGAGGTCTAATGAGTTGAATTATACAAAGTTACTGTCTATAGCCATTGGAACAACGGTGAGTAATGCACGTTGCCCTAAGGCTACTTTTGCATTTGGGAATATGATTGCTTCTCCTTCAACGTCCGCATAATAAGGAGTATTACCATCGGTTGCGAGCAGTTCTCCTTTTGCAAAGCCAGTAAAATTCTCTGCATCATCAGAAAATGGAAAACTAAAATCCTCTTGAGTACGATTAATTGTACGATGAACAGCGAACAGCTCAAAGTCGTTTGCATTAAATTGTGGGTATTCAACATCTTTTTGACTAATTAATGCAGTTAACGTTTGTTTTGTTTTTTCAAAACGTGTCATATCGTTTTGGCCAAATGGTTTTACTTGCCCAAGCTCAACTGTAAACGAATCTGCACCATGAACAAAGGATGAGTAATAACTAAACGTTGTCGCTGGCGACTTCATCATTAATACAGTATTTACACCACAACTTAATAAAAACTGTAGCTGTGATTTTTTCCATGGTTTACCGTGCAAAAATGGATACACAGCAAATTTTTCATTTTTTGAACCACGAATAGCCGTGTGCAAATCGTAATGACTGCGCTCACTGCCCTTTTCCCCTCTGGCAAAAAAGTCAGTGACGTAGCGTTCAAGTTTTGCCGCTCGAACGCGCTCGTCATTCATTTCAACACCATCAACCGTGTGGTGTCCATTAAATAAACGATTAAGATTTTCTTCTACAAAGCGCAAACCAATATTAATTGATTTAGGGTTACCGTATATAAAAAGGACTCGCTGATTGAGCTCAAGGTTTTGGGAAATAATTTGCTTTATTAGCTCATCACAAATTTCAATAGGCGCCGTTTCGTTACCGTGTACAGCACTTGATAACACAATATCTTTTGAGGTAGTAACCGCTGGCTGAAACTCAATAACCCCAGTATCGTGTACATTAACTTGGGTTCCATTGTTGAGCGTAAACTGGCTCGGTGCTAAGTGCCATTCATTATCTCGGCTAATGGTTAGAAAATCACCGGTTGATTGCAATAAATTTAAATAATCGGGTGTGGCTGACATAATAAAAGCCCTTTATAGTGTGAGAGATACAAAAAAACGGCTGAATAATTCAGCCGTTTTTAAATAGTTTAAGCAGGTTTAGCTAATAACTGAATCAACTAATTGTTTAGCTTCTTTTTCTAAAAGAGCTAAATGTGCTTCGCCTTTAAATGATTCTAGGTATATTTTATAAATATCTTCAGTACCTGATGGGCGAGCAGCAAACCAGCCATTTTCTGTAACAACTTTTAAGCCGCCAATCGCTGCATTGTTACCAGGAGCATGAGTTAATTTTTGTAAAATAGGCTCTCCAGCTAACGTTTCGGCTTTCACGTCGTCTGCACTTAAAGCTTTTAAACGCGATTTTTGTGCACTACTTGCTGGCGCATCTAGACGCTTATAAAGTGGCGATCCAAATTCTTGTTCTAGCTCTTTATAAAGCGCTGATGGTGTTTTACCCGTTACTGCAAGTATTTCAGCTGCAAGTAAACCCATAATAAAGCCGTCTTTGTCAGTACACCATACGCTGCCATCAAAGCGTAAAAACGCAGCGCCTGCACTTTCTTCGCCACCAAAAGCAAGATTACCTTTGTTTAGGCCTTCAACAAACCATTTAAAGCCTACCGGAACTTCTTTTACCTTTCGCTTATTGCGCGCTACAACACGATCAATCATCGAACTCGAAACAAGCGTTTTACCAATCTCTACGTTAGTATTCCACTCGCGATGGTTTAATAGGTAATCAATAGCAACAGCTAAAAAATGATTCGGATTCATCAGGCCATCGGGTGTAACAATGCCATGACGGTCGTAATCAGGGTCGTTACCAATCGCTATATCAAAATCGTCTTTTAATTTAATTAAATTAGCCATCGAGTAAGGCGATGAACAATCCATACGTATCTTGCCATCTTTATCAAGTGGCATAAATGCAAAACGCGGATCAACGCTGTCGTTTACTACGGTTAGATCTAAATTATATTTTTGCGTAATGACTGGCCAAAAATTTATACCTGAACCACCTAATGGATCAATGCCTATTTTAACGCCCGCATCACTAATGGCTTTTAAGTTAACGATATTCTCTAAATCGTTAATATACGGAGTCATTAAATCTTCGTAGCGGATAAACCCTGAGCGAGAAGCTTTAGCGAACGGGAAAAGCTCAACCTCGACTAAATCTTCAAGTAATAACTTGTTAGCCCTGTCTTCAATCCAGTTAGTTACGTCTGTATCAGCAGGCCCGCCGTTAGGTGGGTTATATTTAAAGCCGCCATCTTCAGGAGGGTTATGTGAAGGCGTAACAACAATGCCATCTGCAAGCTCATTAGGATTGCGTTTATTGTGACAAACAATTGCATGGCTAATAACAGGAGTTGGAGTAAAGTCGCCATCTTGCTGAGTAATTACTTGCACTTCGTTAGCGACAAGCACTTCAATTGCAGAGTTAAAGGCAGCTTCACTAAGCGCATGGGTATCTTTACCTAAAAATAATGGTCCAAAAATATCGTTTTGTTTACGGTAATCACAAATGGCTTGTGTAATTGCTAAAATATGGGATTCATTAAATTTTACATCATAAGAGCAGCCGCGGTGTCCAGATGTACCAAAGGCAACGCCATGCTCTGGGTTTTGCTCTAAGTCTGGCTCATTTAAATAATAAGCCGAAACTAATTTAGGAACATTAACAAGTGCTGATTGTGGAGCAGTTTTGCCTGCGCCTGAGTGAATAGCCATTATATTTCCTTACAGGTAATCGCGAATTTTTTCAGCTTGCTCTGCACTGTAACCTAGGCAAAGAGCTACTTCATGAAGCATCATTTTTTTACGTGTTGTATTAGAGTTAGTCATTACCCAATATTCACTGTCGGTGATATTTTTAGGGTTCATGCTACTTCCACTATTTACTAAATCTTCTTTGCTCGTTGCGAAATAAACACGGTCACGGCCTTTAATATCCAACACAGCAGAAAAATCAGATTTATGAGTGCGATAAAAAGCACTTAAAATAAATAAGAAGCGACCCACCACGCCTTTTTGCATTGCTAGTTCTTCTTTATTTAATACATTAAAAACGTTAGCATTTTTTTGCTTCACTGGTGTGACAGTTTTTGGAACTTCAGCTTCTGCTACAGCGTGCTTTAATTCTGGCGCAGTAGATGGCGCAGATGTAGTTGTTGTTTGTTGATTTTGTGTTATTTCTACGTCAGCGGTTAATTGTTTTTCGCCGCTCATGTTTAATAAACGACGCAAAATTGTGGATGCACTTTCACCAATACTTTGCGTGTTGCTGGCAATGTATTGATATAACTCGTCGTCTATGTCGATTTGTTTCATGGTCTTCCTGTCATTACGGGTCACATTTTTTTCTCACGCCTGATTATACCCAATCCAATAATAAATGCGAGTTACAACAAGCACTCGCAGGCATTTCGAAAATCTATAACTAGTTAGGTAAATTTTTAGTCAATAAATTTCTCTAATTTTCGAATATCATTTAATAAAATGGTTAATTAGACACTATTTTTTGCTTTTTTAAGTATTGCTCGGCAAACTAAGGCGAAATTTTTAGGAGCAATGTATGCAGCTAAATTATAAGCAACTGGGACAAGGTCCTGATGTTATTTTAATACATGGACTATTTGGTTCATTAGAAAACCTGAACGTAATTGCTAAACCGTTAAGTGAGCATTTTACAGTTACCAATGTAGATTTGCGAAACCATGGCCTCTCCCCTCACAGTGATGAGATGAGTTATCCTGCTATGGCAAAAGACATTGTTGAGTTACTTCGACACTTGAATATAAAAAAAGCACATATAATTGGTCATTCTATGGGTGGCAAGGTTGCTATGGAGCTTGCATTAACTCAACCCGAGTTGATTGAAAAATTAATTGTGCTTGATATAGCACCCGTTACCTACCCACCGCGGCATACTAAGATATTGCAGGCGCTCAACGCAGTTGCATCTGAGCATATAGAAGACAGAAAGCATGCTGACGATTTAATGCAGCCTTATATTGACGAACTTGGCGTTCGTCAGTTTTTATTAAAAAGCCTAGCTAAAAATGAAGCAGGAAAATTAACGTGGCGATTCAACTTACCTGTTCTAGATAAGAAATATTCAAATATACTCTCAAACGTTAATGAAAACAATTCTTGTTTGTGCGATACTCTTTTTATCAAAGGTAACGATTCAGATTATATTTTACCCGAGTACCGCACTGCAATTGTCACGCGTTTCAAGAATACGAAAGCAAAAATCATTCACGGTGCTGGTCATTGGTTACATGCGCAAAAACCTAT
>NZ_NTLW01000171.1:0-22352 GCF_002632075.1 Pseudoalteromonas sp. ESRF-bin5
AGTCACTTTGATATTAACGAAGAGCAAGCAATAAAAATAATGGCAGAGCTTTTAAAAGCTCTGCCCGGATTTTTAGTGCCTAAATTAGTAAGAGAAATAGGCGGTCAAAAAAGTAAAACCCCTATCGATCTCAAACTTATTTAGGGCGACATTTAAACGTATACGTTTATGTTATTACCAAGTGTTGCAGTCACCGATTTAGCCGGTGTTTGCGCACTTGATGATTGCGCAGCACCTTCAATTAGTGCAAGCGCAGCTGCGCCGTCTGCCTGTTGCTGTTTTTTAGCCAAAGAAGCGCTGTAAACTTCACCACTTTCGCTAGCCCCTGACATAACGGGTAAACTTGAACCTGATATATTCATATTACTAACCTGACTTTTAAATGTAATCCACGTATTATATCGGCCATGCAGTACAAAGCTTTAGGAAAACCATGGATTCTATAATTGAACAACTCAACGCTAACTTAAAAATTGTTTATCGTCAGGCACTTGATGCCGACAAAAAACTAGACGAATTACAACAACAAGGCCATGGTAAATTTAAAGCCTTATTTGGAAAAGACGCTGGTTTTGACTTTGAAGCAAAGCGTTTCAAACCCTATGTACTAGACGTTGCAGCCGACGTAGAAAGTTTATCAACCGATGGCTTTAACGAAGAAAAGTTAAAAACAACCGTCATTAAATTACAACAGTTACTCACTTTACTCGCCACGTTTAAATAACCAAAGTTAATCACTTGCCGCTCATAAGCGGCAAGTTAACTCAATCAATACTTGTTAATACTTGTTCGCCAAACCACTGTGTGAGTAATCTTTTTTCGTGGTCAAATGACTCCTCTCGGCCTCTTCTTATTCTATCCATAAAGCCCATGTCTTTAAGTTCAACATCATTTGCTTCACTTATTACATCCCCTTCTTTATTAACTAACGAATAGTTCAGGTTAATACGTGGGAAAAAAATAGGTTCAACAACGCGTATTTCACTTGTGCCACTGAAACGTACATCACCAGCTAAATCAACATCTGTAATTTCGACATTCAGCTTATAATCTTTTGGCAGTTGCTCAGCAAGCTTGGAAAAATGTTTTTCAAACTGCTTCGTAATTTGCTTATGGTAAGACGCTTTAGTTTGATTTGATGCACGCACATCGCGGTAGTCTTTAAAGTCATGCCACTTAACTGCAGACTCGCCAGCATGTGTAAATAGTGGCAATACAACACACAGTGCCATTGAAATTTTTGTAACTGAGTTCATAGCTATCTCCAAAAAGTAATCCATAACACAACGTATATGGTGTGACTTTGTTGCTTACCTTAATTAAATAATCCTAACAGATATATATTAACTATAACTTAATCATAGTTGTTAAATGTAATTATAAACTAACAAAATGTAATCTGATGTACCTTTTAAAACTACTTTAAACCATCTTCTTTGCAAACTAAAAATTAAATATAAAGCATGTAAACTATGCCATTTTATGTTGAAATTAAAACAACTGAATAAAGAACCCTACGGAGCTTTCATGACTATTTTAGTAACCGGTGGCGCAGGCTATATTGGCTCGCATACCGTTTTAGAACTTTTGCAACAAGGAAGTGATGTTGTTGTTATAGATAATTTAGCAAATTCATCGCAAGAGTCCCTGGCTCGCGTTAAACAAATTACGGACAAAGAAGTAACTTTTTATCAAGGTGACATACTCGATAAAGCTTTTTTAGATTCAGTATTTGCAAAGCATACGGTTAACAGTGTTATTCATTTTGCAGGCTTAAAGTCGGTTGGCGAATCGGTTGCTAAACCAGTAGAGTATTACCAAAATAATGTGCAAGGCACGTTAACCTTAGTTGATGCTATGCGAGATGCGGGCGTATTTAAATTAGTATTTAGCTCATCAGCCACCGTTTACGGCGACCCGGCAAGTTTACCTATTAAAGAAGACTTTCCTGTTGGTGGCACAACTAACCCATACGGTACCTCAAAATTGATGGTAGAAATGATGCTCCAGGATATCGCTAAATCTGACGAGCGCTTTGCGTTTGCTATTTTGCGTTACTTTAATCCAGTAGGTGCTCACGAATCGGGCCTAATTGGTGAAGATCCTAATGGCATTCCTAATAATTTATTACCATTCATTGCTCAGGTAGCAGTGGGCAAACTCAAGCAGTTAGCCGTATTTGGTGATGATTACGACACCATTGATGGCACAGGCGTACGCGACTACATTCACGTTGTAGATTTAGCCATTGGCCACTTAAAAGCGCTTGATAAAATAGCTACAAATACGGGTGCACTTGTATATAACCTTGGCACTGGTAATGGCTATTCTGTTCTGCAAATGGTTAATGCATTTATTAAAGCAAGTAACCAAGCAGTACCATACCAAGTATCACCTCGTCGCCCTGGCGATATTGCTGCATGTTACGCCGCACCAGAAAAAGCCCTTAATGAGCTGGGCTGGGAAGCTAAACGCGGAATTGATGCCATGATGCAAGATACATGGCGCTGGCAGTCAAACAATCCAAATGGCTACAGTAAGTAAAGTAATTAGATATGCGCTTAGCCATAAACCGTTAAGCGCGTTTTTTACCAATTTTGCATTTCTACTAGCCGCGATTGCGTTCGCGCATATTCAAAGCTTAGCTTTTTACCCACATATAAATGCTCTATATTTACCTGAGCATTTATAATCAGTAATTTTTGACAGTCATAAAATTCATCCACTAATGCAATAAAGCGCCGAGCCTCGTCGTCTAAAGTGTGCTCTTCAAGCGTTTGCTTTTCCCGCTGGTAGCTATCTTCTATTCCATGCACAATCGTTTTACCCGTTGCGGTTTCACCCATTTTAGGCACATTATTAACGTACAATACATCAAACTGGGATGCTAAAAACATATAGTCGTTTGCACTACGTGGGCCTGAACATAAAGCCATAAAATCAATGATTACGGCTCTAGGCGCTTTTAATTGGTAGCTAAGTTTACGGCCGTGAATCGTAATTACATCTGAAAAAGTAACCTGTGAATTCGCTTGCACAAAAATAGCTTTAAAATCATCAATCGGTAAGTTGATATAATAGTGGCGGCTATTTTTACCATATCTAAAGCGATGATCCTCCTCACCAGCCACATTGACTATGTGGCAGTGGTTGTTAATTAAATCGATAGTAGGTAAAAATCGCGCGCGTTGCAGGCCGTTACTATAAAGTTGTTCTGGTTTTGCATTAGAGGTAGCCACCAGCACTAAACCTTGCTCAAACATCGCTTTAAACAATCTAGCCATAATCATGGCATCGCCAATGTCGCTGACAAAAAACTCATCAAAACATAATACTTTAATGTTTTTAGCCCATTTTTTCGCTATCAATGTAAGCGGATTAGCGTGGCCTTGTAGCTCAGCTAATTGGCTATGAACATGTGCTATAAAATGATGAAAGTGAAGTCGCTGTTTTTTTACCACTGGCAGATTGTTATAAAATAAATCCATTAACATTGATTTACCGCGTCCTACCGGCCCATACAAATAAACTCCATTTATATTTGGTGTTTTTTGCCACCATTTTACCGGTGTCTGAAGTTGTAGGCTTAATGTATTTAATGCCATAACCGCACGTTGCTGGGCAGCATCGTACGTCAGCTCACCAGAGGCCACTTTGGCCTTATACAGGTTTAAAATTAGTGTGCTGTGCACTGTCATGGTATTTCACTATCGGCTATAATCGCGCCCATTGTAGCCGACTAAAAATGTGAACCAAAATGAAATTCCCTTGCCGTTTAGATAAATTTATTAGCCACTTAGCAGAAGTACCGCGCACGCAAGCCCGCGCCAGTATTAAGCGTAAAGAAGTAAGCGTAAATGGTGAGGTGATCACAGCACATAATTTTCAGCTAGCAAAAAACGATGCCGTATTACATAACGGTGAGCCATTAGTATTTTTAGGTAAACGTTACTTTATGCTAAATAAGCCTGTTGGTTATGTGTGCGCAAATAGTGACGACTTACACAAAACAGTTTTTGACTTACTTGATGAGCCAAATATGAGTGACTTTCATGTAGCAGGCCGATTAGATATAGACACAACAGGCTTAGTTATTATCACTAACGATGGCGACTGGTCACATAAAATCACCTCACCACGCAGTAATAAATTTAAAACATACCTAGTTGAAACCCAAGAACCAATTACCGACGAAGCGCTTGAGCAATTACGCGAAGGCGTTATGCTACACAATGAAAAAGATGCCACCCGCCCCGCTATTGCTGAGCGCTTAGCTAACTACGGTTTACGCTTATCAATTAGTGAAGGAAAGTACCATCAGGTAAAGCGCATGCTTTACGCCGTTGATAACAAAGTGGTTGAATTACACCGTGAGCAAATAGCGGGTATTAAGTTAGATGAAAACTTAGCGCCAGGCGAATACCGCTTGTTAACCGAGAATGAGATAAAACTATAGGGCGGTCTGATAACGAACCACTTTCCCCTACGATTTAATTTGCACTAAATCAAAGTCTGCCATGCCCGGTACAATCGCTTGTAAGCGAGATTCGGTGACATCTAAGGTGTTGAGGTATTCGCAATATTCTGATGCTTTTAGCTCTAATTGGTCTGCTTTTTTTTGCAATGACTTATCAATCTCTTTCGTGATGATATCCATGCGTTGACCCATATCGTTAATGCGATCCTCAATATTGCCTTCACGCGATTTAAACGCATCCCCTAAAGACACTAAAATAGCACCTAACGAGCCATGAACCGCCGAGTGGATTTTTTGGCTTATTTCTTTTGTAAAAAAGTCATCAATTTGAGAGAGTGATTGAGGAGCTATAAAAAAAAAGTCGTCGCCTCGCTTAAACTTATCCATCAACGCGCGTTCTACGTATTGCAGTTGGGTTTTAAGTACTTCAGGCTCTTTATCCGACATGCCCTCAACCACCTGCTCAATAGCACTCAGCCCTAAATTAACACCGTCGGTGGCTAAATTTACAAGCTCAGGTACTGTTTGGCGAATGCCTTGGCTAAATTGCTCCAGTACTTTGCTTTCATCTTCACCTAAATCGACCCAATAGCCACGAATAAAGAGCTGGGTATTGTTGTTAATTTGTACTCGTGTTTGGCCTTTATCAACAATTCGTATTACGTCATCGGTAATAATTAGACCATGTCTGAGTTCAACATCACACGGTTTTTGAGCAAAGGCAGCGGTACTTGAAAGTGCAATGGACAGCAATAAAATCGCACGAGATAAAAACGCCATATACACCTCAAAAAGACAAAAAATGGAAGGCAAGTAGGTTAACAAAAAACCAATTTTATGCAAGAAAAAACAGCGCTTGATACTATCGAAGCGCTGCTTATAAAGGCGTTTAAAGCTCAGGGCGTGTTCACCTGCGCCCTTATAAAATTAAATGGGTGAACCTGGCGGTATAGGTAGAACTTTAAAGTTATTAGGCCACTCTCCATTAGCTAAAAAGTGTTTTACCTGCACCGCTAGGTATTGCTTAAATGCGCTTTCACCGGTGCTTGTATTACTCAGCATCGTGTTTTGATTAAAGTCGTCACTTAACTTAACTAAGTAATAACGAAGTTGGGCTTGTACCTCTGGGCTTACATTATTATTTGCCACTAAGTCAGCAAACGTTTTTGCTGTTAAAAACTGTATACGCTGGGTTATTTTGCCTTTCATTGTGTCGGGCGACGATACATTATAAACATGGCTATATAACTGCTTTAATAACGCATCTAAACTGTAAAACTGGTTATTACGGGCTTGTTGTTGCGCTAAACGATTTAAGCGATGTGGATTAAGCAACAACGATAAACTATGCTGCACTGCCACCTCTGGTAAAGCCATTGCGTCGAGCGTTAAACCTGTACGCCCCACTACGCTTTCGCGCGATTTAGACTCACCATATGCTTTTGGCGGAATTAACGATAATACCGATTCAGGTATAACTAAATTTTTGGCTGTAAGCGTTGCTAAAATGGCATTAACTGCATCTTGTTGCACTTGCTTATCAACAACCTGAGCGCCTTTGACAGGCTCATCACCGCGCGTTTCATATTCGTAATTTACACCTGCAATTAACTTAACCACAGACTCAACTTGAAAACGATGAAATAAATAAAGTGGTACAAGCTTTTCTTCTAACTGAGATAGCGCAACACCGGACTTAATATTATTAATACCAAATTGCGAAAGTGCCTTTTTACGCACATCTAAAACACGTAAAAGCTCTTCTGATGGGTTAGCGCCGTTATCCCATAAGTGAGCAGTTGGATGAGCGCCCCCTTTAGCCCGCGCGTCAGAATCTGAAATAAACGCTAACCCTTTGGCTTTATTCTCTTTTAAAATTGCGGCCAGCTCTGCGCTTTCATCTTGATTGGTAAAGTCGCTATAACCGTATTTAATTACCTGCGTATCCCATACGCCCATACCTGTTGCATAGCCTCGTGTTACATCAAGCTTGCCTTGTTCATTAAAGCTCAATAATGGGTGCGGGTAATCCATTACTGAGGCTCTATCACTTACTGATGCCGCAAAGTTATGGGCAATACCTAATGTATGGCCAATTTCATGGGCGCTTAACTGGCGAATACGATCAAGCGCCATAGCGTGTAAGTTTTTAGCAACTTCATCTCCTTTAAAATAAGGAGCAGCCAGCGCTTCTGCAATTAAAATATCTTGGCGAACACGAAGCGATCCTAAGGTTACATGTCCTTTTAATATTTCACCGGTGCGCGGATCAATAACTGAGCTTCCGTATGACCAGCCACGTGTTGCCCTATGCACCCACTGAATTACGTTGTAACGAATATCCATGGGATCAACATTGGTTGGTAATACTTTAACAATAAACGCGTTTTTATAACCTGCAGCGCTAAATGCATCATTCCACCACTTACCGCCTTCAAGTAAGGCGCTTTTAACTGGCTCTGGTACACCGGGATCTAAATAATAAACAATAGGCTCAACCGGCTCGCTAATAGGTAAGCTCGGATCTTTTTTTGCTAAACGGTGACGCGGTATATAACGAACATACATCGACTCGCCTAAAGGCGCTGCGTAATCTTTGTGTTCAATGCTCCAAAAGCCCGATTGCGGGTTAAATTTACGTGGTGTGTAATTATCATCTGGTAATTGAACAAGTGAATGGTGCATATTTACGGTAACAGTGTATGGGTCGGCGCTAACTTGGCGTACAAACTTACCCGGCTTTGCGCCTTTAAATGTAAGCACGGCTTCAAGTTCGGTGTTTTTTACAAAGGCTTTTGAACGCGCCATGTAAACCGCACTTCGTGATTCATCAAGGTTAAAATTACCCTGCTTACGGGCAGCTAATGTACGGCTTACTCCATGTACATCGCTCAATAAGTAAGGCGTATAGTCAATAAGTGCCGTGTTTTTGTCTTCTGCAACCACTTTAAAGCCCGCCAATATGCTTGACGCAAATGCCTCTTTAATACTTTGCTGCTCGGCTTTGTTATTAGTGTTAGCACGGTAGTAAGTATTTACAGCACGCAGCATGACTTTATCGCCAAAGCGCTCAAACTGTACCAAATGCGTGTTGCCAAGCTGGCCTCGATCAAGTCCAATATCGTTTGACCCAATCCCGTATGGCAAACTTTGTTGTAATAAAAACTGCTGCTCAAACTTATCTACTTTTAAATACACTTTGCCGTTTTGGGTATCGTAATAAAACGAGTAGTACCCCGGAAAGTGGTTCATTTGTGTAGTAAATTCATCAATTGACTTAATTGCTGCGTGCGCTTGAGTTATGATAGAGCACAGCACAGTAAAGAATATGTAACTTAGTAGTGGTATTTTTTTCATAATCTTATCTTTGTTATTGGCGTTTTAGGTACGATTAGGTGCCCCCATTATAGGGCGGTATTTAAACAATACAGATATTTAAGACGAATTTCAGCGCTCTAAACTAATCTCTCTCACATTATGATTAGTTTTAACACGTTATCAGGAAAATAGAATGCGTAGACTCCCTCCAGTATTGCTAGAAGACGGTTGCCCAAGAGAACTATTATCATTAATCCGAACTATTTTAGCGGCATGTAAAGAAATATCGTTTCGTGTTGGTCAAGGTGCGCTTTCTGGCGTATTGGGCTCAACACTTGATGAAAACATTCAAGGCGAAACTCAAAAAAAGCTCGATGTATTATCTAATCAGCTATTAAAAGATATTTTACTGGAGTCGGGCACAGTTAAAGCCATTGCCTCTGAAGAAGAAGACTACACCGTTGCAGGAAACCCCGACGCTAAATATATTGTGGCATTTGACCCACTTGATGGTTCGTCAAACACCGATATTAACTCGCTGGTTGGGACTATATTTTCAATTATGGAAGCGCCAGAAGGCTCAGATGCAGCAGACGAAAGTATTTTTATGCAACCTGGCCACAAGCAAGTTGCGGCAGGTTATGTACTGTACGGCCCATCTACGATGTTGGCGCTTAGTACAGGTAAAGGCACACGCATGTTCACCCTTGATAAAACCCAAGGGAGCTTTTTACTAACAGAAGACTTTGCCACTATACCCGCAGATACAAACGAGTTTGCAATTAATGCGTCTAATCAGCGTCATTGGCAACCCGCAATGCAAAACTACATAAATGATTTACTACAAGGCGATACTGGCCCGCGCGCTAAAAACTTTAATATGCGCTGGATTGCAGCCATGGTAGGCGATGTTCATCGCGTACTAAGTCGAGGCGGTGTATTTACTTACCCAACTGATACTAAAGATCCTAATAAACCCAATAAACTGCGCCTGCTTTACGAAGCAAACCCAATGGCTATGCTAGTAGAACAAGCCGGCGGCATTGCCTCAACAGGCTCAGAACGTATTATGGATATTCAGCCAGACGCTATCCACCAGCGTGTAGCGGTTATTTTAGGATCTAAAAACGAAGTAGAAACCTGCTTGGGATATCACAAGTAACCACGTTGTCAAAAAATACTAAAACCGCATTTAATTTAAATGCGGTTTTAAGTTAACCTAAACTTTAATCCTTTAACAATGCCAGTATTTTTTCAAGCTTTTGGTAATCAAGCTCGCCCATTTGCTCGCTATTACTAAGCGCATAAATAACGCCCTCGTGTTCAGCGCAATCAACGTCTTTTCGTGACTCAATAACGTTAGCCCAAAGCTCTAAGTCATCTAAATCTATTTCACCACTCAAACAGCGTTTAATTACACCAACTAATACGCCAGTTTTTAATGTGTATAAGGGCGCTTGACCATATGCAGGCGTTGACACAATAACCGATATTGCATCGTCTCTTTGTGCCGAAAACGTAATAAATTCTGCTAAGGCTTTTTGTATATTCATAATATTTGTTATTCTTGGTGCTCTACTGTTGATAAGAACTAAAATGACTCAAACAAACTGCAGCCAATGTAATACAGTGCTTAACTGTAATGTAAATAATATAACCGCATGTTGGTGTAACCAGTTACCCGCTATTTTACCCCTAGACGCAACAGCAACAAGCTGTTTGTGCCAAACCTGTACACTCAATAAAATTAATCATTACCTTGAAGCGCTTTATACTCAACCAATTAAAAACCAAATAGAGTTTGCAAAAGCATTTAGAGGAAACGATAACTTAATTGAAGAGCTCGACTACACTATGCAAAATGGCTACATGGTATTTAGTAAGTGGTTTTTTTTAAAGCGAGGAACCTGTTGTAAAAATGGCTGTAAAAACTGCCCGTATGGATACAAATTGTAAAAAGTTTCAAAGTGAGTAAAACATTATTATCACCACAGAGAAGACAAGGAGAAGTGCTGGAGAAGTGATTTTAAAACCAATCAACCGTTACGCTCTACTCAGTGTAGCGCGCAGAGCCTCGGTGTTCTCGGTGGTAATTAAATGATATTAAGTAATACAACAAAAAGGGACTTATTCACCACAGAGAAGACAAGAAGCAGTGCAGGAGAAGTAATTTTAAAACCAATCAAACGTTACGCTCTACTCAGTGTAGCGCGCAGCGCCTCGGTGCTCTCGGTGGTAATAAACATTTAAAGTTACCCACACGTAGGCGTGAAGCTTGCTCACGCAAAGGTTGTTAATGTGACTATGTATAAATTAAACGTGCCAGCAAGCAAGGCGCCTACAAAAATTGCTTGTTAGGGTATTTTCACTTATACATCTTTGGTGATAGGCAATGAATCACTCGCGCCCCACTCACTCCAAGAGCCGTCATAAACACTTAAGTTTTTGTAACCACATTCATCAGCAAATAAAGCTAAAACACACGCCGTAATACCAGATCCACAACTAAATTGAATATACTCTGCAGTACCTACAGCGTTCTCAAGTTTTATCTTTATTTCTTCAAAAGCTTTAGCCTCGCCATCGGTTAATAAATCTAAAAAAGGCAATGAACGGCTTTGTGGTATATGCCCACCTCGCATGCCTTTTCGAGGTTCGCTCTCTTCACCAGTAAAGCGTTTATAGGCACGCGCATCTAGCAATACCGTATTCGCATCATCTATTGCTGCTAATACTTGCTGGCGGCCAATAAAGTAACTTGGATTATAACTTGCTTCAAAATTACCACACGTTAAAGCCTCACTATAACCTTGCTGCACTGCATAGCCGCACGCTAACCACTTTTTAAGGCCGCCACTTAATACCTTTACATTGTGATGCCCCATGGCTTTTAGCATCCACCACGCCCTTGCAGCACTAAATAAGCCGGCATCTTCGTATACCACAATAAACGAATCATGGTTTACACCCGCATGCTGCATAACCTGTGTAAACTGCTGTGCATTACACATTGTGCTTGATAGCGGGTTTGATTTATCTGCTAGCTCATTTTTTATGTCAAACCGCTTTGCATTGGGTAGCATAGCTTCAGGCACATAAGTTCCTAAAACACCGGGGCGAAGCATACCCGCATCAAACAAAACTAAAGTAGGGTCGTTTAGCCTTTTTTGTAATTGCTGGCAGGTTATTAAGTTTTTGATTTGATACCCTTTTAATAATAAAGCTAATGGGGTTTGGAGTAATAATCAAAATATTACTCAATTATCGCTCTTATAAGTTTTTATGAAGGATTGCGAACTACTTCAATTATTTCCGTAGTTGAAATGGAAGGTGTTCTAGTTAAGTATTGTACGTCACATAACGTTTTGAAGTTATCGAATTTACCAGCCCAATCATCCCCCATTACTAACAAATCTGCATCATGTTCTTTTATATAATCGCCTTTGAGCTCAAGGGAATGCTCTATAAAAATTTCATCGACACAGCGTAAAGAACTAATTATTTTAACTCTATCACTTTCGCTATAAACCGGAGTTCTACCCTTCTTTTGCATATTGAGTGCATCTGATGATATCCCAACAATTAAATAGTCACCTAAGGATTTGGCGCGTTCTAAAATGTTAATATGACCGACATGAACAATATCAAAGGTACCAAATGTAATAACTCGTTTCATTCATAACTCTCTAAGTAATTAACTATACGGTCAGCGCAATTTCCATCTATTTTTCCTGCAAGCTGCTCTATAATTTTTTTCCGGTTAAATCTAAACTCTTCCGATTCTGAGGCACACAACTGAACTGCAGATACAACATCACTGAACTGTTCAGCCCTTTGACAAATTTTGTGAAAATAATTTATGTCCTCATCAAGCCGTGCCTTAAAACGATAAGAAAATATACCTCTATAATTCCATCGTAACTTGTAAAAGTCACACCACACAACAGGCTTATCCAGAGCTGCAAACTCAAATATAGCAGACGACGCGTCTGATAACATTATGTCTGCAACCGCTAAAAAAGGCGTTAAGTTAAATTCACTTTCACTTGTTAAATAAACATTATTATATTTTTGCCAGCGCATGATTTTACTTTTTTGTTTTTTATAACGCGGTTTAGACAAACTAAAAAAGTGTGGTTTTATAATAATATTATAATCAGGAAAACACTCTGGAAAATCATCGTTCATACACTCAATAGAGCTCGGATAAAAAGTGGGGGCATATAAAAGTGTTGGCTTATTCTTATCTAAACCCAACCCAGCCAAGTCAACTTTTTCGACTGAGTTGTTAATAATTGGATCTAATTTCGCATAGCCGCTATCAACAAAATTACCATTTGGATATAAGTTTTTTAATCGTTTTAAACGATGTTCACCTTCAACAAAGCGAACGGTAGTCGTTGTGTTTGATACATCGTAGTAGCAGCTTTTTGGACCTATGCCATGCTGCATTAATACACTTTTATTATTGAGCTTATCAACGTCTAAAAACGCATTACCAAACACGACCCAATCACACTCAACACCCTGATAGAAATCTAATGTATTTGATTTATCTTCCAACCAAATTGCTTTTATTGAATGTTCAACTGCGAATGTCTCGCAAATATCTATAAATTGTTTTTCTTGAGATCTATAAAATACTAATGCGCATTGATGACCTCTTTGTGATAATTTTTCAATTACAGGTATATATTGAGGTAAATAATAAATATGCTGGACGTCGAAATATACAAACATGAAAAATATACAATAAAGTAACAATATTGTTCATTGTACATAAGTAATGGCTTGTATTGTAGGTAAACAGAAAATAATGTTTATCCACTATATGTTAATAATGTCGCTTCTTAATGGCGCCATTTTTGACAAAATTATATTTTGAATAGGATGAGGTATGTTTTGCTCATTCATGGCATTCACCAACAAATCAACAACATGATTAAAATCTTTTTCTGTTATATTCATGCCGGTGTGTATGTCTACCATTGAATCACCTGCGTAGCTGTATTTACACGGACCATCGGTAAGCATGCACAAATGCAGAATAAAACCTTGACGAAAATGCGCTATGTTTGTGTGCTCAAAGTAGTGAAATACCTGCTCGTCATTACCTATTTGGTTAATAAAGCTATCAATTAGTTTTTCTATGCCGGCGTTACCGCCAATTTGGTAATATAGAGTAGGCGGTGCTTTATTCGCACAGCCCATTAAAATACCTACACATAAAAACCCAACTGCAATTAACTTCATTACCAATACCCTGTTACCGATAAGTACCAACCCGTTTGACTGTCTGCCCCTGCAATACGCCCTAAATCTAAGTATGCGGCAGTTACACTCACATTTTTATTAGGCATCCAGGCAACAAAAACGTCTTTCCAGTCTTGCTCACCCAAGTTTAAGTTATTCGCTTTTTGACGATACTCAATACCGATTGCCAATTCACGACTTAAAAATACAGCGGTGCTACCTTCAAATAAAAACGCGCTGTCAGCATTACCGCCACCATAACCGAGTAGTCCCAGTTCATTGGCTTCACTATAGCGTGTTGTTACATTCCAAAACCAGTTATAACCTGCAAATGCACCTAAGTGAAGCTTACTGGCAGCCAAGTAATAATCTGTACCGCTGGTATCCTCTGCGCCAACAAGTTTGGCTACGGTGCCGTCATCTAGCGATTTATGCTGTATACCTAAACTTAATTGCGGCCATTGGCTGTAAACAATATCACCATATAAACGTATTTTTGCACTGGTAATCGATTGCTCTATTTCGGTGTTAAGTGCTGGCACGTCAAACTCTTGTTTTGCGTAACTTAGCTCTACCCGATTAAATAAGTTTAACTGCGCACCACATACATTTAATGCGTAATCACTCACATCCGCTCGGCTACAAAAACCATTTACCGAAAATTCATCTTCGCTCGCATAACCCGCAAGCTGAGCCCAAGGCACTATACCTCCACCGCCGCTACCTTCAACTTGAGATACACCCGGTGTTGCTAGTAACTTTCCGCTACTGTTGGCAAACTTATTAGCAATAAAACACTGACAAATAAATGCTTAATTTTTACCATAGTATTCTTCCAGCCATTGTTCTAATAAATCAGCTTTTAAAGGCCGGCTAAGGTAGTAACCTTGTGCATGGTCGCACTGCATTGTTTTAAGTAAAGCTAACGACTCTTCGGTTTCGACCCCTTCAGCCACCACCGAAAAACCTAACTGATGCCCAAGCGTAATTGACGACTGCACTATAAATTGATCTTTTTGAGAGGCATCTAGTTTTAAAATAAAACATTTATCGAGCTTAAGCTCATCAATAGGTAACATTTTTAAACGCCCTAGCGATGTTTGCCCTACCCCGTAATCGTCAAGCGATATTTTAACGCCAATTTGTTTTAAATCTTTAAGCGCTTTAATACCCTTTTCTTCGTTTTCTATCATGTCGCGCTCGGTTAATTCAATGGTGATTAACCTTGCATCCACATTATGTTTTTTTAGCGTAGCGACTAACGCGGCATGAAACCCCGGAAACGCAATATCTTGTGCCGATACATTAATAGCGGCTTGAAGCTCAATACCCTTCGATTTCCATTCGGCAACTTGTGCAACTACGGTATTTATTACCCATGCAGTTAGTTCAACAATTAGCCCTGAGCGCTCTGCTAAATCAATAAATAACTCGGGATTAACCCAGCTGCCATCTTTACGCTGCCAACGAATAAGCGACTCAACTTTATCTATTTTTTGAGTTTGCATATGCAGCTTAGGCTGGTAGGTCATAAACAGCTGACCATCGTCGTCGCTAATAGCTTGCTTTAATTCATCAAGCATAATTAAACGATCTAAGTGGGCCTCGTCCTCGCCATCTTGGTAATAATGTATATGGTTTTGGTTATTTGCCGCATTTTCTACGGCAATAAGCACTCGCCTTACCAAGTCATCACTGGCAGTACCTTGCGATGGGTACTGCAATACACCGGTACTAAACTGTAAGTTAATTTTTAGCTTTTGAATGGTATAACACTCTTGAAGCCTAGCAATTAATCCCTCTATGCCGCACTTTTTCTCGCTAACCGCACTGCTTGGAAATACCGTTAAAAACTCATCTCCCCCAATACGCGCATGAATCCCACCAAACTCATCCGAAAACTCACTTATTCTGCATGCCACGGTTTTTATACATTCATCGCCAATGCGCGGGCCAAGCTTATCGTTTATATGGCGTAACCCTTTTATATCTATAGCTACAAGCGTATATTGAGTTAATTCGCTTAATTCTTTGTCCAACACTTCTAACATCGCAGAGCGATTATAAAAGCCGGTTAAAGTATCGTGTCGCGCCTGAAAACTAATTTGTTGTTCACGTTTGTTGATGTCGTTACCCATGTTGTCGAACGCATTAACTAAGGTCGTTATTTCTGTGCTTTGTTTTTTACCTTTAAACTCAAAATTATAATTACCTTGCGCAAACTGCTTAGCAATTACAACAAGCTGAGAAAGCGGCGTTGTTAAGTTATTTGCTAATAAGCTACTTGTTATTACACCTACAAACATCGTTAAGATAGACAAAATGATAAGGGTAAAAAATAGCTTTTCAAAATCGCTATAACTTTGTGTTAAATCGGCGCTTAATAAAATAATAATTGGGTGTGTTGCCAAAGAGGCTAAATTAATATCTCGGTTTCGGTAAACCGGGTACTCGCCAAATATTCGTGAGGTGGTGGCCGAGTTAAAATAACTCACCGGTTCAAAAGGCGTTGGGCGCTCATCTAGCGAGCTAATAACTAGGTTGTCGGCACTGCCTACAAAACTTACATCCATGCCCGTTAAGCTTTTAAGCTCGCTTGCAACACTGTGGTCTATTTTAAAGCCTACTAAACTGTAAGCTATGGTTCTTGGGGCTTTTACAGGTAATAAAATAACCTGGTAAAGCTCATTGTTTAACACTACAAATGTGGATTGCTCTTGTGCGTTAAATAGCTCTGCGAGTAAAGGTCGCAAGTCGTCTTCAAAGGCACCTTGCTCTAAATTTGACGAAATTAGCTGACCCGATAAATCTATAAGCAACATTAATTGCGCGTCTATCCGTTGGCTGTGATTATACAAAACACTGCTTATGGTACCCGCATCGCGCGTGGCAACCGCTTGTTTAAAACCAAAATCGGCAGTTAATACTTTAGCCGCAGTTAACAGGAGGCTTTCTTTTGAGGTTAAATATTGCTTATAAACGTTTTGCGCAACACTTATGTCTTGGTCTACTTTTTGTTCCTGAAACTGACTTGTTGACCACCAAAAACTAGCAACACTCACCAGCGTTGTTAATAACACCAGCCCTACGCAGAGTGAGGTAATTCGGTTTTTTAAACTATGAGTCATTACCAGCCTTAAATTTGCTACCAAAGGTATTTCTTGGTGCTGGTGTAGATGTGTTTACCGTTATGGTGTGTTTGCTTTTAGCGCTTACGGTTATAATTTTTTTATTCTCCAAAGGTGCTGTTTGCAAAGCGTGCCATACGCTTAATTCAATCGGTAATAGGTTATTTGGCAAGGTTACTTTGCCTTGCTTATTTGTTTTATAAACATGTTTGCTACCTGCCACATATATGTAGCCAACCATGGAGTCGTGAATATTACACCCCAAAACAACGACCCCTTGATTATCAAAAGTAATAGGTGCTTTTGGTTGCCCTGAATATAACTTTAGCTGAAAAGGCTTAGCTTGCGAAAAAGAATACACATGGTGGCGAATATTATCGCTATTTAGAAAGTCAACTTGCTGCCCTTTTTGCACAACTAATAGCTCTGGCAAAAACTGTTTATGAACTTGGTCCATAGTGGCTACAGGAAGATTTGGCTTGGCTAATTGCTCGGCGTTAAAGTGTAGCTCAATAACAGCATTTGCTAGTTTACTACCGTGTTGATCTTCTACTACCAACTCCAGTGCAGCGGCGTTAGAAAAGTAACCAAAAAACAAACCCATGATTAAAAAACGGCAACTTTTAGTTATTTTTTGCAAACAACGTTCAAACATAACAACACCTAACTATTAACGTTAGGTTAAGGTAATTAATTACAGGGGTTAATTGCAAGGAATATAGCCCAGTAACTAAAAATAAAAAGTTAGCCACTGGGTTTTTTAGTTCTTTAGTATGGCTATTTTACAATTAAGCCATAATCAGCGTCTAAAATAGAAATGACCTCTTGGCGCGGATCTTCAGGAATAGTAATTGCTTCACCAACTATTTTGCTGGCAATACCCACATAAGTATTAGACACTTCAAGCATGACTGATTCGGGTAAAATATACTCTTTTGCTAATTTTTCACGCTCAGCCATGCGATCTTTGTTTAGTAATACGTCGCTTTCTGGCACGTTATTAATTAACAATTGGCGAAAGCCTTCTTTAGAGTTTTCAACAATTTTACCATCTCGATACGCAGCGCCATCCCATATACGCGATGAATCTGGTGTACCCACTTCGTCGATATAAATAAGCTGTTGTGCACCATTTAGGTCTTCTACATAACCAAATTCAAACTTGGTATCTACAAAAATTTGGTCAAGCTTGGCAAGCTCTTTACTAATTAAGCCAAAGCCTTCTACTAACAGCTTTTCGTATTTTGCAACGTCGTCTTCCGACTTAAAATTAAATACGTCTAGGTTATTTGTTATGTTCTCGCGGGTAATATTTACATCGTCTACTGGCGGTATGTCGGCAACGCCTTCAATAATCCCCTTGGTTGATGGCGTAATAAGCACATTATCGAGTTTTTGATTCGCGTTTAACCTTTCAGGTAAATCTATACCGCAAAAGTTACGTGTCCCTTTAGCGTAATCACGCCACATGCTACCCGTAATATATTGGCGCGCTATCGCCTCTACCTTAACTGTGCTTGCTTTACGAACTATCCATACATATGGGTGCGGAATATCCACAATATGATTGCCAGCTAAGCCTGCTTCGTCAAATAATTTAAACCAGTAGGATGCAACGGTGTTAAGTGCTATTCCCTTACCCGGCACTCCATTTAAGCCATTTTCGCCTTGCCAAATACAATCAAACGCTGAAATGCGGTCCGAAATCACCATAATAGCCAGCTCAGTACCTGCGGGTACTTTGTAGCCTTTATCTTTAATTAATCGCGCACTGTCTTCGTCTGTTAGCCAATAAACTGAACGCACTTTACCACTGTGTACTTCACCTTTGGTGCGGATGGGTAAATCATCGTTTACGTCTAAAACTTTATAGCTAGTCATGCTATCTCCGGGGTTAGGGATGCTCTATGAGCAAAGTATGGTATGGGGTTATGTGCGGTATGATAATCCAGCCAACTTCAAAGCTCAATCTTGGGCTTGAAACTAAATAACCTGAACTTTGGTTAAGAGATTTAGCAAGAATATTTATATGGTTGTCACAATCGGGTAAACTGGCTGGGCTATTGAGTCGAGGAGCTAGCTTGAACTACTTAACCACCACCAAAAATAAAAAATACTTAATGTATATATCTCAAAATTATTCATACGCAATTTTGAGGCCTATTCAGGCGGCCATATTAGCGAATGGTGGTCAGGTACGCTGGTTTTTACAAGGTAGCTCTGTAAACCCTGACTTTTTAACACCCGATGAAATACGTCTGAATTCAATAGACGACATTCACAACTGGAAACCCGATGCTACGTTTGCACCGGCTAATTTAATTCCTACGTTTTTTCCGGGTATTAAAGTGGGTGTATTTCATGGTTTTGATGCCGGAAAACTTGATAAAAAAGGGAACAACGACCACCTAAAAGCAAGGGGCTGCTTTGATCTTTACTGTACTCAAGGCCCCAATACCACAGTGCCATTTAAAGCCTTACAAAAAAAGCTTGGTTATTTTAAAGTGACTGAAACTGGCTGGCCAACGCTCGACCGCTTGTTTACTGGCGAATTACACACCCCATATACCAGCAAAGCCGACACTCGCCCTACACTTTTAATTTGTTCTACTTTTTCAAAACGTTTATCACTTGCACCTAAACTTTACGAGCAAATAAAGCACTTTAGCGAAACAGGAAAGTGGCGCATATTAATGCAGTTTCATCCTAAAATGCCTATTGAGCTTGTTAATAAATACAAAGCATTAAGTAATCAAAACTTAACGTTTATTGAAACCGACGACGTAGTACCCTTATTAAAGTCGGCCGATGTAATGCTCTGTGATACCTCGTCGGTGCTTTTAATGTTTATAGTGCAGCGAAAGCCTGTTGTGACCTTTTGTAATAATGCCCCAGACAAGCATTTACTAAACGTAACAGAACCAAATAAGCTAGAAGACGCGATAGACCTTGCATTTACCTACCCTAAAACATTGATGCAAAATATAGAAAGCTATTGCCAACAGCTGCACCCATACACAGACGGTAAATCAAGTGAGCGAGTAGTGGCTGCAACGAATGAGTTTTTACTTAGTGACGAAAAGCTAAAACCTAAACCGTTTAATATTATTAGGCAGTTTAAAACGCGCAAAAACCTTAATTATTGGAAGTGGTAAACAAAACAATGATAAGCCTTAATAGCGTTACTTTTAAATGGCATAAAAGCGATAATACGCCCACGCTAACTATTAGCAAACTTAATATTGAAAAAGGCCAACATGTTTTTTTACATGGCCCAAGTGGTTCGGGCAAATCAACGTTACTTGCCTTGCTTGCCGGTATAAATGAAGCCACCAGCGGCAATGTCACGTTACTAAACCACACCTTAAATACACTAAGTAACACTCAACGAGATGTATTTAGAGCTGACCACATTGGTATTATTTTTCAAAACTTCAACTTACTTCCTTACCTATCGCCTATTGAAAACGTAATACTGGGCTGCCAATTTTCAAAAAAACGCCAACAAAAAGCATTAAGCCACTCTGCCACGTTAAATAATGAAGCTACACGGCTATTAAACTCACTGGGTTTAACCGAGCAATATCATAATAAAAATGTGGCAGAATTAAGCATTGGCCAACAACAACGCGTGGCCGCCGCACGCGCATTTATTGGTAACCCTGAAATTATAATTGCCGACGAGCCAACCTCAGCCCTTGATACACAAAACCGCGAAAGCTTTATTAACTTATTGTTTGAACAAGCGAGTAATACAAACAGCACACTGATATTTGTAAGCCACGACGAAAACTTAAAGCCGCTGTTTAATCGCTCAATCGACTTAATAAGTTTGCAGGAGGCATTATGATCCTTACAAAGCTTGCTTTTAAAAGCCTATTAAATAGACGTGCAAGTGTTGTTTTAACACTGTTTACCATTGCCGTTAGCGTTATGTTATTGCTAAGTATTGAACGTGTTAGAGTTGATGCTAAAAGCAGCTTTAGCAATACCATTTCGGGTACCGATTTAATTGTAGGAGCCCGCACCGGCGATATTCAATTACTGCTTTCATCGGTATTTCGAATTGGCCACACCAATAATGGCGTGAGCTGGCAAAGCTACAAATACATAACAAGCCAACGCGGCGTAAAGTGGAGCATACCTATTAGCCTTGGCGACAGCCACAAAGGCCAAGCCGTGTTAGGCACAACCCCCGATTACTTTACCCATTACCGCTTTGCTAAAAAACAACATTTGAGTTTTAGTGCAGGTAATCCTTTTAGCACTATTCACGGCGTGGTATTGGGCAATGAGGTAGCTACAAAACTAGGCTATAAGCTGGGCGATAGCATTATAATATCCCATGGTATGGGCAATACCAGTTTTCATCATCATAACGACAACCCATTTGAAGTAGTCGGCATTTTAAACCCGACGGGTACCCCGGTCGACAAAACACTGCATATACCGCTTGCCGCTATTGATTTAATTCATGGCGGTAACGCAAGTCATAAGCACGATGAACATGATGAACATGATGAACATGATGAACATCACAACCTAACTGGTCACCCTAAACAAATCACTGCATTTTTAATGGGGTTTGATTCGCCTTTATATACACTACAAATTAGGCGCAATATAAATCAGTACAAGCCCGAGGCTCTATTAGCCATTATGCCAACCGTTACGCTAAAAGACTTATGGGAAATGCTCGCCATTGTTGAAAAAATACTGCTGCTTTTCTCATTTGTTGTCGTGCTGATAAGCCTGCTCGGTATGTTAACTACATTACTTGCAAACCTTAATCAACGTCGCCGTGAACTTGCTATATTACGCTCAGTTGGTGCAAGGCCATGGCAGCTATTTACACTTATAAGTATGGAGTCATTGCTTACAACATTTTTAGGCTGTGTGCTTGGGTGTGCATTATTTTACGCCACCTTATTTTTAGGAGCCGACTACCTACAAAGCCATGCGGGTATTAGTGTAAATATAGCTATGCTTTCACGCTATGAACTCACCCTCATAGGCGTTATTATGGCGGCGGGTTTTATTATTGGTTTAATACCGGCCACGCGTGCTTATTTTTACTCACTCAGCGACGGCATGAGCATAAAAACATAATGTTTAGGAATTTTATGACACTTTTTAAAACAGCTTTAAATGCTTTTTGCATATTAAGCTTAGCTATTATTAGTTTTTCAAGTAACGCTAATCCACCTAAAGAAATTTTTTGGGAAGACTTAATTCCAAAAGGCCATGTGCAAATAGATACCCAAGCACAAGCTAACCACGAAGGCAGCGATCAAAACTGGGTACAGCCCGACTTAGACGCCCCTGTAGTAAAAGAACTAAACGGGCAATCTGTCAGCTTACCCGGCTTTGTTGTTCCGCTAGAGGGCGATAGCGAAGTAATCACCGAATTTTTACTAGTACCGTATTTTGGCGCCTGCATACACGTACCGCCACCGCCACCTAACCAGCTTGTACACGTTACTATAAAAGGCGGCGTACCAATCGAAAGCCTTTACGATGCAATTGTAGTCACAGGTATTATTACAACAGAAACCTGGTCAGGTAAATTGGCACAGGTAGGTTACAAAATGAAAGCCGTAGGCGTAGCGCCGTTTGAGCTTTGAAAAAATGTTCAGTTTTCAGTTTTCAGTTTTCAGTTTTCAGTTTTCAGTTTTCAGTTTTCAGTTTTCAGTTTTCAGTTTTCAGTTTTCAGTTTTCAGCGCGGAGAATGAATAGCTAAACACTCTAAAGTTAGCTGTTATCAAACTTATTTTTAAGGCTTGTTAACATAGCAGCTAATTCTTTTGTTTCTATTATCCATTGTTGGCTTGTTGACTTATTTAAGTAACCTATTTCTGTGCCTATGTATATCTGTGTTCTAGCTTCTGCAAGAGAAGCCCTAGCTATATCTATAAATCTACTTTTCTCTTTATAGCTTTCTCTACACACACCTTCTGCAATGTTGCTCGGCACTGAAAGGCCTGAGCGTGTTAACTGATCTCTGAACCCATAATCTTTTATATCTGCTGTAGACCTGTAAATATCTACGCTAAGATGTGCAGATCGTTTCCATACATCTAAATTTTCAAAATTCATTAGTGTTACTTTTATTTATATCATTTTTACTAGCTTAGTTTTAAATATACAAATAACAACTAGCTAACTAAACTAGCCAA
>NZ_NTLW01000081.1:0-8902 GCF_002632075.1 Pseudoalteromonas sp. ESRF-bin5
TCCTATATTCCTATATTCCTATATTCCTATATTCCTATATTCCTATATTCCTATATTCCTATATTCCTATATTCCTATATTCCTATATTCCTATATTCCTATATTCCTATATTCCTATATTCCTATATTCCTATATTCCTATATTCCTATATTCCTATATTCCTATATTCCTATATTCAAATTAGCTTAAAACACCCACTGTAAACTTGTTCCGTTTGCTTTTAGCCAATCTGATGCAATTTTATGATCAGGAAAAAATGCCTCTACTCTAGCCCAAAAGTCCTTACTGTGGTTTAAATACTGCAAATGAGCAAGTTCATGCACAATTACATAATCAATCATGGCATGAGGAGCCCCTATTAGGTGTAAATTAAAAGTTAGTTCTCGCCTGCTGTTGCAACTCCCCCAACGGCGTTTATATATAGCAATACTTAATTTTTGAGGCAATTCTTCTTTCATTATTTTGCAATAATAGTTGATACGCATTTCAATATACGCCGCCAACTTCTCTTCTAAATACTGTTTAATCAAACTTTCGTATTTACCATTGTAATTTTTTACTCTAGTAGAGTGTGTTACTAACAAAACATTATTGTGTTCTTGAATATCAGATAATGAGCTTTCTAAAAAACTTAATTTAACCCAGTCAGAAAATATCTTAATTTTATTATGGATAAGGGGATACTGCTTAAGATCGACTGCATTAAGCTGCTTTTTTAATTGTGCTTCAATCCAGGGTTGCTTTTCAAGTAACCAGCTATCGATTTGTTTTTGGGCAACATAATGGGGGGCATATACAGTGACAGATTGATCATGAACCTTTATAGCGACTGTTTTTCTTCGTTTACTTTTTTTTAGTTGGTAATCAAACACTGTTTTCTCTCATTGACCTAATTTTAAGTATTCAATACAAATATTTATGCGCTAACCTGATGCAACCCTATTTTGGTTATCATCTGTGTCATTCATATGATAGCAAAATGCTTCTCTATCAGTTTGACAAAATAAATATAAAAAATAATAACTTGAAAACTATACGTTAAAAAATTGAATCAAACTCATTTTTTATACCGCTCTAGTTAATTAAGTATTTATTTATATGATGAATATATTAAACTGGCTACCTAAAGACTAATTTTTGAGCCAATATGCTATCTGCATTTTTTATTACAGACCACGACCCTAGCCTAGTAGTTAACGGCGTTTACGACCCTCTTTTAGTATCTATATCTGTTTTAATAGCAATATTTGCTTCTTTTTTTACAACCCGATTGATTGATTTAGCCAAAGAAACAAAATTTCATAATTATGAACGCCTAGCAAAGTTTACTGCCGCTGCTATATTTTCAGCCGGTA
This sequence comes from Pseudoalteromonas sp. ESRF-bin5, assembly GCF_002632075.1. NCBI lineage: Bacteria > Pseudomonadati > Pseudomonadota > Gammaproteobacteria > Alteromonadales > Pseudoalteromonadaceae > Pseudoalteromonas > Pseudoalteromonas sp. ESRF-bin5. The sequence goes on from NZ_NTLW01000081.1 coordinate 1,357, forward strand.
TTTGGAGTATGCATTTTATCGGTATGCTGGCCTTCTCGCTCTGCACAAATATTAAATACGACCCAACAATAACTATATTGTCTTTTCTTCCTGCTTTTTTTGCTTGCCTATTTGCAATTTCTATTTTAATTAACAATAAAGCGAGCTTCAAAATACTTGGTTTATGTTCTGTATTATTAGGCGCAGGCATTGGCACAATGCATTATAGCGGCATGGCCGCTATGGAGTTGGCTCCTTTATTACGCTACGACCCACTTATGTTTGTTTTATCAATATTTGTCGCAATAGCACTTTCTTTTATTGCTCTTTATAGTCGATTTAACTTAGATAAATTTTTCCCTACATTAACGCCTCTACAAAGCCGCACCATAAGCGCAATTATTTTGGGCCTTGCTGTTGCAGGAATGCACTATATGGGCATGGCAGCAACCCGTTTTGTTGCAACTTCGCCACTGCTATTCGATGATATTAACGCATCCGCCGGTCTTACATTTGTCGCAATTGCTGTTGCTACAGCAACGGTTGCTATTACAAGCGTCGTGGCGGTTATTAACGGAATGGTTCGTTATAAAATGTTGCTAGAAGAAAAGTCTGCCGATGAGTCTCGCCTGAATGCCATACTCGAAACAGCCATCGATGCCATAGTAACGATTGATCACAGAGGGCATATTTTAAGTTTTAATGCCTCAGCCACACATATTTTTGGCTGGCAAGAACATGAAGTAAAAAACAAAAATATAAAAATGTTAATGGATGAAAAGCTCGCTAAGCATCACGATGAATACCTCTCTAATGCAAAAGATGTTAACTCAAACAAGGTGCTCGGTGTAAACCGTGAAATTTTTGCAAAACACAAAGAAGGCCATCTTTTTCCTATTAGAATAGGCATTGGTGAAGTTAACCAGCCAGGACAAACCCCACTTTATGTTGGTTATATCACTGATTTAACCGAACAACGTGAATTACAACGCAGCCTTGTTGAAAAAGAGCAAAAATACCGTTCTTTAATAAACAATATGCCGGGTGCTGTATTTAGATGTAGGCTAGATGATAATTGGAGTATGTTATTCATAAGCCCAAGTATTTTAGAGTTAACAGGTTATCAATCAAATGAATTTACTGAGCATTGCTTAGAGTTTAACGACCTTATTTTAAAAACTGACCAACAGGCAGTAATAGATGCAGTAACTTCAGCAGTTAAAGAAAAGCGCCAATATTCTATCGAATATAGAATTCGTCATAGAAATGGTAAAGTTTTATGGTTATTAGACCAAGGTAGTTTTTACTTTAATAATAAAGACGAAGCTCAGTGGATAGATGGCGTGCTTATTGATATCACCGAGCGTAAAGAGTACGAAGAGAAGCTCGAAATAGCACAAACAGATCCAAATGCAAAACACATCGATTTTAAAAAAGGATTAGCGTTATGGGGATCGAAGTGTAAACAGCTGACTGAAATCACTAAATTTATTAAAGACAATGACAAACGCTTCGACACACTTATAAACGAGCCTCAGCTAAACACTCAAAATAGCTATAGTTTAATACACACTTTAAAAGGGATTGCTGGAAACCTTGGTCTTATTGCACTAATGAGACTTTTATCCAATCTAGAGCAAGCTATTAAACAAGGTGAGGACGTTGATAATATTTTACAATCAATAAAAGCTGAACTGTCTGTTATTTCTCAATTGTTAACGACAAAAGAATGTGATCAAACTGATAAACCTGAAAGTAAAAACAATGTAGTGTCAATTGATGAATTAACACAGCTGTGTGAAGCACTTTATGACTCAGCACAAAACGCTGAATTAAACGATAATGCATTGACGAACCTGCAAACGTTTTCAGGTGAACCCTTTTCAGATGACATTGCCGCAATAGCTGATGCATTTGATGAATTTGATTTTGAAAATGCGATTCTCAAATTAGACACATTGATAAACAAACTAAACGATATATGAGTATATAAATGATTTTTGCTACACACAGACCTCGGGTTTTAATTGTTGATGATGAGCCTGCGAACCTTAAGGTTATGCGAGAAATACTGGGCAATCAGTACCGACTGTCCTTTGCAAAATCGGGAGAAGCAGCCTTAACATTGCTTGAAAAAGAATTACCCAAACTCATTTTACTCGACATAATGATGCCACATATGAATGGGTTTGAAGTATGTGAACACGTTAAACGTAATCCAAAAACCGCACACATCCCCATTATTTTTGTCACAGCCCTTGGTGACGAGAGCGATGAGTATAAAGGGTTTGAATTAGGTGCGGTCGACTACATAACCAAGCCAATAAGCCCTGCTATTGTAAGAGCGCGTGTTAAAACACACCTTTCTTTGGTACAAGACGAGCAATTAAAGCAAGCACATATAGATTTAGTTCAGCGCTTGGGGCGTGCCGCAGAGTATAAAGATACCGATACGGGTGAGCACATAGTTCGTATGAGCCAGTACAGTAAAGTTCTTGCGCTAGGTATTGGCATGTCAGAAAATCAAGCAGAGCTTCTGCATCAGGCAGCGCCTATGCATGATGTTGGAAAAATAGGTATTCCCGATGCAATTTTATTAAAGCCCGGAAAGTTATCAGAGCAAGAATTTGAACACATGAAAGAGCATGCCTTAATTGGCGCAAAAATTTTAGCTAATTCATCTTCTCCATTGCTTCAACTCGCGCACACATTGGCAATAGAGCATCACGAAAAATGGGATGGAACAGGTTACCCTTACGGTTTAAAAGGCGATGAAATTTCAATCGAAGGTAGAATTGTTGCTGTTGCAGATGTATTTGATGCACTCACATCTAAACGCCCATATAAAGACGCGTGGAGTGTAGAGAAAGCAGTTGCTCATATGAAAGACCAAGCAGGTAGCCACTTTGACCCAGCTATTATTGATTTATTAGTTAATAAACTAGACGAAATACTCAATATCAAGCAAAGCAATCAAGAGCGTTAACTCTTTTTAGCACTGTGCGAGCCCTGCTCAACAGATGGGTAAAACATCTTGATATGTTCATAATCATGAGATGTTATTTCATGGCTATTACCGCTTTCATCTTTAAAATATATTGAGAACGTAACACCGTGGTCGGCTAATACTGTTTTTATGTCCATTGATTTGAAGTGCGCAAGCCACGCTATAAATTGTTCTCCAGTAGCACCAAACGCAATTCCTTTGCTGCGAACTTCACCTTCAAACAATGCTAAGCGTGTTGTGGTATTTTGGTCTTGGAGTGTTAAAGGCCCTTTGCCTGTCTCGTCCCAAAACGCAAGCTCCTCAACTACTTTAAAACCAAGTACTTTTTCATACCAAGTCACTGCATTCGAAAGATTATTTACGTTTATGTGGCAGTGATCAACCCCCGATAATAAAGGCATTGTTTTGTTGCTCATATTACTCACCAATCTCTGACTTTAACTGCTCTAAAAATGCATGCATATAATGAGTGCGTCTTTGCGCTTCAGCTTTAGCTGACGGCGTGTTCATACTCTTAGCAATATTTAAAAGTTTTATAAAAAAATGATCTAAAGTAAATTTTTTATCGTCAGGCTCTCTAGTTGTACAAAAAGGATCATCAGGGCTGTAAAGTAAGCGCCCTATAGAACCCCCTACTTTCATGCAACGGCTAACACCAATGGCACCAAGAGCATCCATTCTATCTGCATCTTGTACTATTTGCGCCTCAAGCGTTTTAATTTTAATGTTAGCACTAAAGCTATGTGCCGCTATTGCATGATGAATTTCTTCAAACAAGTTTGCGTCATAACCTAAGCCTTTTAAAAACCCAATCGCTTTATCGGCTGCCATAGTCGATGCTTTGGCTCTGTCAGGGTGATTTTTAGCCACTGCGACACAGTCGTGTAACCATGCTGCAGGCAAAACAATCGCCATATTGGCATTTTCAGCTTCACAAAGTTGTATTGCCACTCTAACCACACGTTCTATATGGGTAATATCATGAGCAACATCAGCATGTTTAAGCGATGTAATAAAGTCACGACATTGCCCAGAGAGTATTTGTAATGCGGGAGATAACGTGGTTTCTGCCAAGGTAGTTTCCAAAAATTTATTAACATATTGAATTAGTAATACTTTACCGCGCTTTATAGGCTTCATGCAAAACATTCATTGTATGTTGCCCCTGCCTTGACTAAAATACAGCGCTTATTTAATACAACCGAGAAGCCTTATGTCATCTGCCGTTTATCTCCAAGCTGGTCGCGATAAATCATTAAAAAGAAAACACCCATGGTTATTTTCAAAAGCCATTAAAAAGATCAAAGGTAAACCGGGACTGGGCGATACGGTAACTATTCACGACAGTGAAGGTAAATATTTAGCAACAGCAGCCTATAGCCCGCATTCTCAGATCCGAGCGCGTGTTTGGAGCTTTGACGAAAAAGAAATTATAGATCAACACTTTTTTGAGAGACGCTTACGCCGAGCACTTGAAGCTCGTAGCCAAGTAATTGAAGAAGGTGGATTAACTGGTTACCGATTATGTGCCGCAGAGTCTGATTACTTACCGGGTGTTACAATCGATAAGTTTGATAATGTACTTGTATGCCAACTACTAAGCGCAGGTGCAGAGCGCCACAAAGGTGAAATTGTAGGCGCACTGATGGCTATATTTCCAGGCAGCAGTATTTACGAGCGTTCAGACGTCGACGTACGAACAAAAGAAGGGTTAGAGCCAATTAAAGGGATACTCTGGGGCTCAGAGCCAACGCAGCCAGTGCTTATTGAAGAAAATGGTTTAAAGCTTGAGGTAGATATTTTAGAAGGTCATAAAACCGGGTTTTACCTAGATCAACGCGATAGCCGTGCAGCACTTGAGCGTTTTTCAAAAGATAAAACTGTTCTTAACTGCTTTAGCTACACAGGGACATTCTCACTTTATGCGCTGCGTGGTGGCTGTACACATGTTACCAACGTTGACGTATCACAACCGGCACTCGATACCGCAAAACGTAATGTTGAGCATAATAATTTAGATTTAAATAAAGTCGATTTTGTTAAGCAAGATGTTTTTAAACTTTTACGCCAGTACAGAGACGAAGGTAAACAGTTCGACACCATTGTTATGGATCCACCTAAATTTGCCGACAACAAGGCACAGCTAACAGGTGCATGCAGGGGCTATAAAGATATCAATATGATAGCCATGCAAATATTAAAGCCAGGCGGCACACTATTAACATTCTCTTGCTCGGGCTTAATGGAACAAAACTTATTTCAGAAAGTAGTTGCAGACGCAGCACTAGACGCGGGTAAAGACTTGTTAATAATGGAGCGTTTAAACCAAGCAGCTGACCACCCAATTGCGGGCAGCTACCCTGAAGGCTTTTACTTAAAAGGGCTTATCTGTAAAGTTTATTAATTAACATTTAATTGGTTAATTAAACTCTATTATCTCAAGCCCTGCCGTAATCGTGCCATCATCTTCTTTGCTGGCACGTATTACCTTAGCGGTCGCTTTTAAAGGGGCAATACTTGGATGAGTTGATGCAATATCAACAGACAAAAGTGTATCTGGTTCTAATAAATCATCTAAATGTAGTGACAATCCCGTTGCACTTAAGTCTACGCATTCAGCAGTGTAAGTTAAGCCGGCAACCGGCTCAATAGTTGTAAGCATTGCAGTAGCGTTTACCTGCATACGTCTATAGTTTCGTTTATCTTCTGTGAACATAATTCCCTCTAAACTATTGTGTTTATTTGCTCTAACAGTGCACTTATGGCAAACGGTTTGACTACATAAGCATCACAACCGGCGTCAAAACCTGTTTTCTTCTCAAGCTCAGACTCAAGGCCTGACACCATAACCACAGGAATGTTTTTAGTTTCTGGCGTATGTTTTAGCATTCTGCATGTATCATAGCCATCAAGGCCTGGCATACATACATCGAGTAAAATAATGTCAGGAGGATTGGCAATTGCAGACGCAAGACAATTCTGACCAGAGTCAGCATAACTAACGACAAATTTAGACTCTAGTGCAGGTTTAAGCATTTCGTAATTAAAATACTCATCATCTACAACTAATAGTCGTTTTGTTTTAGGTTCAATCACCGAGGACATGCTTATGTCGTTTCCTTCTCAAAACAAAAATAAATCCTACCTTTAAGGTACTAACCTTCTTGATAAATGCAAGCATTATTCAACTTCTTTTATAGCATTTAAAATTCGTTTAGACGAAATAGGGTAAGGCGTTCCTAGCGTTTGTGCAAATAATGAAACTCTTAGCTCTTGTTGCATCCAAAATATAGCTTCTATCTCGCTGGGTATTGGCATACCTTTGGGTATTTTATTAGTCAGCTTTTTATACTCAGCTGCCACTTTATCAAGCTCAAGTACACACACTCTGTCTCTGTTTGGGTCAACAGGGAGCTTTTCTAATCGCTTTTGAATCGCTTTCAAATAACGAATTAAATCAGTCAGCTTAGTCGCACCATGTTGACTAACAAACCCTTTAAAAATTAACGACTCAAGCTGAGACTTAATATCGCCATGCGCAGTGATCATGGTCAAATCAACCCGCCCTTTCATTTTTTTATGTAGCGCATGCGCAATGCTAAGAACTTGTTCAACGTGAATAGCTATATCGACTACAGCGTCACCTAGCTCGCCACGTATTTCTTCTTTTACACTTTCAAACTCACTGCTCGTTCTAATATCGCCATATTTGAGTAATAAGCTATCAACACCCGCGGCAATACAATCATTAATTAAATCGGCTATTTTTCCAAAAGGATTAAAGTACAATCCCAACTTAGCCTTATTAGGCAGATTTTGCTGTAAATATTTAATAGGTGAAGGCACATTTAATAATACCAATCGGCGAAGGCCTTGCTGGTGTGCAATCTGTGCCTTTATTTCGTTATCAAATAGCTCAACCGCAGCACTTGATTTTTTATCCACCAGCGCTGGATACGCTTTTATTTCGTACTGGCCTTGCTTTTTAACGTAAGACTTAGGTAGTTCACCAAAGTTCCATTGTGTTAAGTCTGCTTTTTCTATACCGTCATCCGCAACTTTAGAAAGTGTTTCGGTTACCTCTCCTTGAAGCTCTGCTTTGAGCTTCGCAAGGTCTAGACCGCGAGCCAGTAATTTATTGTGCTCATCGCGTACTTCAAAATGTAAGCGTAAATGAGAAGCAAGTGATGTTAAATCCCACGCTTCAGGATCAACGCGTACACCGGTCATTCTCAACAAACGTGTGGTAAGTGCGTCAAGCAACGTGCCTTGCATCGGCTCTACCGCCGCAATAACAGCATCGGCATAATTAGGAGCGGGCACAAAGTTACGTCGAAGTGATTTTGGTAGCGATTTAATCAAGCCACTAACAAGTTCGTGCCTAAACGCAGGGATATGCCAATCAAAGCCGGTTTCTTGCACTTGATTTAATAAGGCAACGGGTATTTGCACCGCAACACCATCAACCGCTTGACCTGGATCAAAGTGATACGTAAGCGGTAATATTAAATTATCTTGCTGCCATGTATCTGGGTAATCAAACTCTGTAATACTGTTTGC
>NZ_NTLW01000066.1:0-22173 GCF_002632075.1 Pseudoalteromonas sp. ESRF-bin5
TGCATTTAACTATTAGCAATGAACAAACCCTACGAAAAAAAACACAAGAACTGGAAGCAAAATTTAGACTTATATTTGAACAAGCCAGTGCTGGCATTTGTTTACTGGATGATAAAAATACTATCACTACCTTTAACCCTGCGTTTAAACATTACTTTACCCTACCCGGTGAAGAAAAGTTATCAACCTTGCACTTCCCTGAATTATTAAATAACGTTGAAAAATTACAAAGTCTACTGTTAGATATTCGAAGTGATATAAATCCACCTCAAACAACATTAGATGTTGAGTGTAAAATAGGCTACAAAACGGTTTGGTTTCACTGCTTATTTGTAAGGTTAACAGACCAAAGACAAAACAACCGGAGTCCCCAGCAAGAACAATTAGTAGAAGTAATTTTACATGACGTGACCGAACGAGCAGAACGTGAATTTCAAACCCAATTTGAAGCCGATCACGATCCACTCACTGACCTATTTAATCGCCGTGCCGGCGAAAAGCGCCTAAAAAAAGCACTGCGCGAATGCGCTAAACACGGCCAACATCTTGTGCTTATGATGATTGATTTAGACAAATTTAAACCCATTAACGATACCTATGGTCACGAAGCCGGTGATAAAGTATTAATAGAGATAGCAAACCGCTTTAAAAAGCGATTTAATGACAATACTGACATATGTATCCGCCTAGGCGGTGACGAATTCATTATTGCGCAGCAAATTAATACTTACGATAAAACCGCAACACAGAACCAAGCCATAGCTCTGATTGATGAGCTACAACAACAAGTTAGTATTTCAAACACTAGAACATGCGCAGTGGGTGCAAGCATAGGTATTGCAATAGCCCCTACTGATGGCACTGAACTTCATGAATTAATGCACAACGGTGATAAAACCCTTTATCACGTAAAAGAAACAGGCCGAGGAAAAGTCGCCTTTTACGACGATATAAAAAATTAGATAGCGTGAATGAGCATCTATATAGTAAATGCTATAACTTTTTTGTGGCTTTTAAATAATCTTTATTATAAAAATACGCCGCTAAACCAAAATACGAAATAGCACCTAAATAAGCGATTGGAAAGTGGCTATATACGCTAAGGTAGATAAGCAATAATATAAAGAACAGGCTAATGCTAAAGCACATCACTGCCAAAAGCCTGCCTAACCAAGATATAGATTGGGCTGCAATATTTAAAACAAACAAGACAATAGCGCCAAATATTACATACCCTAAAGTGTTTAAATCTTCCCCATGCGCTAAACCGTCTTCGCTGTAGTACATCATGTAATGAGCAAGCGGAGTCATTGCTAATAAAGCCCAGAAACCATAACTGCTCCAAGTTGATGAAACAAAATAGTTATTACCAATGTTAGGCGCAGGAAACGATGCTTTATATCTATTTTGATTCATCAAAAGTGACCTTTTATTTAGTGAATTCAGCTACTATAGCTACGCTTATTATTGATTTTTATAAAAATAATTACAACTTACCTCATTGACCACAAATAACCACACTAGTAAAAAGTGATAAATCAGCCCCCTAAACCCATATTTCCATCCAAACCTTTAAAGTAAATTGAACAATTAAGTTTTCAATTGATAGAATGCCAACCTATTTTTTTATCAAGAGATACAATGGCAAATTTCAATACTCATCTTAATACTGCAGTCATCATCACCGGCTTAAGCTCAGCCACTTTATTAACTGCAGGCCACATTGATTTAAACGGCGCACTTTGGTTGTGGTTTTTAGGCTCCATTGGCGGCTTATTACCCGACATAGACTCTGATAACTCCACATCACTCGATACTATTTTTAACTTATTTGCGCTAAGTACAGTATTAATAGTAATGCATTACATTACCACGGAGCTAACTATTCAAATTAGTTTTGTCGAGTTAATTGTAGTGCCTTTGTTAGTGTATGGATTTATGAAATATATTGTCAGGCCCATTTTTGAATGGATCACAGTACATAGAGGCAGTTGCCACTCTTTATTATTTATACTGCTTTGCGCGTTGTTAACAACACAAGTAACATGGCAATTTAATGACCAATCAACCCTTTATTCGGCAACTTTTGCCTGGTTAACAGGTGGGTTTATTTTACTCGGCGGCTTCATTCATTTATTGCTCGATGAAATTTACAGCGTAGATTTAAGTAATGTGGAAATAAAACGGTCATTTGGATCGGCTCTAAAAGTGGCTGAATTTGATAATAAATTAATTACATTGGCTTCGATTATAGCTATTACATGTTTAATCTATGTTTCCCCACCTACAGCGCAAACTATATCGGCCTTGAGTGACTGGTCTCATTTTAGGCTTTTATCTAGTTAGTTTAGTATTAAGGCAGTTTGCAATGTTACTAACTTTAACTAGTTATAACATTGCTAAATTAGTTGCCACTATTTGATACAAAATATTTTTATAATTTTAAACGAAATAATTAAATAGTTTCACCTGTCTTATACCTGCAAGTTCGAAAGCTTTTGCATCATTTAAAGCGTCAAATATAAATTATAAGAGGTCCTTAATGGAATTTACGAATAAACGCACTACCCTAATTGCAGCATCTTTATTGTTGGCGTTAGCGATAACACAGGCTATTTTTACAGCGCTTTACAGTGGCGGAATTAGCTTTTCAAGGCAGTACGCATGGGGTCTAGAGGCGGTGCTGTTCACAGTACTTGTTGCATTTGCAGGTGCAGCTATGCTGCAAGCAAAAAATTCTCAACTAGGCTGGTCGGCAATCACATTTAGCGCTGTTCTTAACATAATACAAGTAAGTATTGGCCTAACTTTATTTTCAACATTTGGAAAAGTAGCGGGCGCAGTAGAAGGCGCACAACCATTAATTGGTGGTGTAGTGTCTTTATCATTCATGATTTACTACGCAGCTAAATTATTGTTAGGCTTAGCAGCCCTTGTATTTGGCCTATCTTTTATTGCTAAAGGTGGCAAAGCCATTGGTAGCCTTACAGCCCTTGCAGGCGGTGTTGCAATACTTGCCAATGCTTTATTAATTATTTTTGGCCGTGATGGATTTCTACCATCAGGCGTTGCTGGCGCTTCTGGTATGGTTGCAACATTACTTTTATCAATATGCTTAATAAGCCTTTACCGCAAAGCAGACTAAGGCCTAATACCTTACAAGCAAGGTATATATTTTATAGGTTATAAACATCGGCTAATATTTTATATAGGCCGATGTTTTACGTTAAACCCATCCGCCCAACGTATTCCAAATTGTTTATCTCTAAACCTACTTATCTAATTGACTAAAAAACATAATATACCTGCCCTCATGTTTACTTAAATCGCCTGTAAAAGAGACATTGAATCTATTAAATAAAAAGTGCCCGTAAATAAGGCTATATTTCTGTAGGCTTTAAATTGGTAGCACTATATATTATTTATAACTTTGCTTTTTTACCCACCTCATTAGTATGCTAAAGTGCTAATACAAGCTAAATTTAATTATTTAGCATCCCCTACTTCGCTAATAGATTAATAATAAAGAGAAAAAATGACAAAATCTAATACCGGTGTTGTTGTATTAAGTGCCGTAAGAACAGCAATTGGCAGTTTTGGCGGAACCCTTAAAAACTTTACCCCTGCAGAGCTTGGTACACTTTGCGCAAAAGAAGCCATTAAAAGAGCACATATTCCCTTAAACCAAATAGGTTCATCCGTAATTGGTAAGGTAATACATAATGGCCCAAAAGATGCCTACCTATCTCGTGTTATCGGTTTAAATGCCGGGCTACCTATCAGCAGCCATGCAGTTACACTTAATCGCTTATGTGGCTCGGGCCTAGAAGCAATAATACAAGCAGCGCAACAAATTCAATTGGGTGATGTGGACGCAGCCCTTGCTGGTGGTTCAGAAAGTATGAGCACATCGGCTTATACACTTCAAAGTAACCGCTGGGGACAAAAAATGGGCAACAGCGTAATGTTGGACGAGCTTACAACAACATTACAAGATCCGTGGGATAACAATCCTATGGGGATCACCGCAGAAAATGTCGCAGAAAAATATAAAATCAGCCGCGAAGAACAAGATAATTACGCAGCGCAAAGTCACAATAAAGCAGCTAAAGCAATTGAAAAAGGTCTTTTTAAGTCTCAAATAGTGCCAATCGAAATTAAATCGCGTAAAGGGAGCCAAATATTTGATACAGATGAACATGTTCGTGCAGACACATCAACTGACAAACTTGCCACACTTAAGCCCTACTTTAAAGAAAATGGCACAGTAACAGCTGCTTCATCTTCAGGTATAAACGATGGCGCAGCTATGCTTGTACTTATGTCTGAACAAAAAGCCCACGAACAAGGGCTTCAACCTATTGGACGACTTATTGGCTATTCTCGTGCTGGAGTTGAACCCTCATTAATGGGAACAGGACCTATTCCCGCTGTACAGCAAGTACTTGAAAAAACGGGCTTAACAATCGACGACATTGATATAATTGAGTCTAATGAGGCTTTTGCAGCGCAAGCCTTATGCGTAGCAAACGAGTTAAACTTTCCTTCGCATAAATTAAATCCGAATGGCGGCGCCATAGCGCTAGGTCACCCCGTTGGTGCAACGGGTGCAATTTTATCAACAAAATGCTTATACGAACTAAAACGCATTGACGGTAAATATGGGCTAGTTACTATGTGTATTGGCGGCGGGCAAGGCATAGCCGCCATTTTTGAAGCGCTTTAATTTTAGGCCTTGTTAGTTTAATAAAAAGCTGTATTCACATAGAGCAAAAAGACACTATGCTATTAGAGGAAGTAAAACGTGTAAGGCTATATATTTGCGCGTACTTCCTCTTGAGTCTTTATTTGCGAAAATTAATTATTTAAAAACTCTTCAAATAGAAATAAGAGTTACCTCATTCTATAATTTAACTATTATCGTTGGGCAAAACTCGATTTATAAACCGTGTTTACAAGTTAACTTTCTTACCCCCAAAAAAGCACCACCAAATGATATTAAAAATAAAGTCGGTAAAAACAGTAATGTATTGGTGTTAGCAATATTTATAGCTGGGCTGCCAATAACTGCCAGCGTATTAATTAACAATAATATCAAACTTGATTGAAGGTAGCCTTTGTAGCCTATAGCCCCTGCAAACAATAACATAATAAATGAACCTAAAATCGCAGGTGTAAATGGTGCAACGGCGAGTAACATGCAAACGAATGAAAATATAACAGCGCATCCAAATATTATTTTAAACATAATAACCTCAATGATAAGTGGCGTTTAATCCAAGTAATTAAAAGAGGATTAAACCAAATTAACTTTGCCGGGTCTGCTTAACATCCGCAATTTCTAATGTTAACGAACTCATTTTGCAAAAAAGCGTATTTTGGCTTCTTTTATTGTGATTAAAAATATAGAAAATGCACAAATTCCACCAGCCATAAACACAATTTGAAAGCTAGATAACGAAGAAAAGCTATATTGAGGCGAATACACATACTCCCCTAATAACTGTGCAAAAGTCGCTACACCTAAAATTATCAATAATGGGCACACAACTAGCGTAAACCAAAACCAAATACGTTTAATGTCTTTCATTAAAATTCCTTTGTATTCCTTTAAATTTAACTTAAAAATAAATTAGCTTGTAGGCTTCTGTATTTTAAAAGACTACTCGTTTTTGAGCACGAACAAAGTCTCTAACGCATTAATATACAATAAGCAGTAATAACGATAGCTTTAAAAAAATCTTAATATGAGTTCCTTACTAAGCTTTTATTAGGTCCCTGAATATTTATATGTACTCTGTTTTTAACAACCCAAAGCATTTAAGATCGTGAAATTGGTTTTTCCAATAGCCACTTTGGCGCCTTATACCCTCTTCTTTAAAACCCACTTTTAATAATACCGCCTCAGACGCGGCATTACCTAAAACAGTATCGGCTTGTACTCGGTGTATGCTACACGGTAATTTACCTTCAAAAGCTGCTTTTACAATACAATTTACTGCTTCTGATACATACCCTTCCCCCCAATAATCGGGGTGTAAATCATAACCAATAACAGCACTTTGCATTTTGGCGTTCCATGAGTTAAACCCACAGGTACCAATTAGTTTATTAGAATTTTTTAACCGAATAGCCCAGCGTATTCCTAAATTTTCATTAAAACGATCATTAAATAACGTGATTAAATTGCTCGCTTGGGTTAAATCAGTCATAGCTTATAATCGTAATATTTTATAACCGACTGGTTTGAAAAAAGCTCAAACAGGGCCATAGAATCTGCTGCTGTTATTTGGTCAAGCAAAATGCGGGGGGGTCTTTAATATTGGAAAGTCCATTTTATTCCTATTCAATGCTTATAATTGTGCGTTTGTTAATACAAACCTAAATTTGAACTCGTAATATGCCAAAATACACACAAACACAGCTTCTAATATAATAAACACAACGCCAATTAAACTTGCTGTTTGTTCATAATATAAAGCAATAAAAATGCATATACATACCCATACCGCGTTAGCTATTGCCAATACAGTGATTGTGTAAACAGGCTTAGTGACTAAAAAAGCAAGGGTTAAAGCGTAAATCCCATAGATAACATTGGCACTGGCAAGTAAAATTACAATATTTACAGGTAGATTATATAAAACCGAAACCCACTCTAATAAAGCAAATAACAATACACCTACGCTAAAACCAGCCGCGCCATCTACATGTAATATGTTTATAGCTACACCCCTATTTAGTAGTTAACGACGAGTAATCAAGCATAAGCTAAAACACATACTATTATATCTAGCAGTAAACTTTGTATAATCACTAAGCCTTTAACTTATACAGTAAGTTTAGGTTTCACATTTATTAAAAAAACAACCTCAATGCAAAACCAAATGCGCATAGCAATACACCTGAGAACATAATCCATTGCTGTACTTTGGGAATACCTATAGTTGGTGTTTCTTTTGATTTAAAAATATCAGCAAAAGGTAAGAAAAATATTTTCGGCATTAACGCGAGACTAAGCAGCATTAAAAATGCCCCAATACTCATTAATAAATCTTGTGCTTTAAATTCGATAATCCAAAAATCGTAAATACCGCTAATTAATAATAAAAAAGCAAAACTAACACACAACGTGAACGCTACTTTTTCTCTCGTAGATGAATTACTCATAAAAATCCTTTTTACATAAAACTTTAATCAATAAACTAAATGACTTACGGTAATAAAACCAACTTTAATTTGTAACTATTTATTAGTTAATATTAATATTTGGCTTAAAGCAAATGACTTATTTGCTCTTTTTTGGCTGGCTTACATTTATTGTAAACAGAATGACGTGATTTGCTCTCCTGTAATTGTTTTGAAGAGTGCGTGTCTAAAAGAATATAAAAAGTCGTACTCGTTCTAATTAAGTAAATTTTGCAAATCATTAGCACAATTGTATTTTTCACTTAATTTAGCGAGGCCAATCATTTTCTCGTTAAAAATACGTGAATAAGCAATGGCGTGTTTTTCCAGCTCAATTTGTGCAGAACAATTACCGCTGTTTGCACCAACCCACAAAACATCCCATCTAGTTTTCAATATAATACATGCTGTCATTTGAATATGTTCAAACCCAGGGCGAGCAGGACCTAAACCATTAGCAACGGCGATAAAAGACACACCTTTAGTCTCAAAACTTTGTTTTGCATCGATCTCTGCACTTTCAGTAATAAAGTCATTGCGTAGGTATTCAAAAGAGCAATCATCTGCAAAAACAGAAGGGGGAAAAAGAAAAATAAAAAGTATAACTATCTTCATGAGACCCTTAATAATTACCGCACTAAAACGGGTGAGGAACATTGTCCTGCTCTAATGATTGTTATATGCCAATTAGCACAATTGGTTCTTCGTTATCCATGAGCAAGTTTAGTTCTTCGATTTTCCAGATACCTGCAGATTTGTACATTACAACATATGCGAGTCCTGATTTTTCATTACCTATTATTTTGATAGCAAAGTTTGCTTCACCCTTAACCCCACTATCGGAAATTTCAAATCCATTTGCGTAATCAAATGAAAAATCTGGGGATTGACCAAAGTTAGCCTGAACAATAGGATTAGTGGATAGTTTACTTACTGCCATCTTGAATGCGCGGCTGTCAGTAAAGTTAACTATTACGGAAGCCATTATTATTGTAAATATTATGATAAAAGCACAAAAGAACATTACTCGTTTATGGAATTTACTTTTACTATTCCACCATGCGAACCCTACATCAATAAATGACATTTAACTCTATACTCCCTTGGCACATAAAGGCCCAATATGCCGACGAAACGAGCTCAGAGAATTGAGGTCGGAATAATTGGATTGTTATGTGATTACAATTTAAAGCCCAGTGCTTTTATTTTTAGACTTAAACAGACCTTTACCAGTTAATAGCGACAAATAAACACCCACGACAATTATCATTAACATTGAGCCAATAAAAAGCTCTCTTTGAATTACAAAAGTAACTGGAATTACAGAGGCTATAAATAACATAAAAGTGGATGAGATATTCTTCTTAGTAATATAACTCGCATTTTTAATTCTAAATAATTTCATTATTAAACTCTTTTTTAGTTTTCAGCAAAAATCACATTACGTTGCTTAATAATTCCACTAAACAACTTTAATGTAAACAGGTAATTACGTAGGCTTTAAAACACCCGTTATTAAAATCCACCTAACGACTTTTAATAATGTTATGGAATAAAACAAAAAAACTGTATAAATACACAGTACCGGTAAATATTTCATTCCTCGGTTATAAAATACTTAACTCACTGGCTGTTAATTTAGCTAGGTGGTTTTAATTTTTGCTGCTGTTGATTATGATGATGCAAAATCTGCTTTTATAAATTCATTTAAATTTTTCATTCATTTCATTAAGGATCACCGCATGTCTCAGTATGACGAATCTCCAGAGCAAATTGCACAGGCCACTGAAGGCTATGTAATGCAGCAAACTATGTTACGTATAAAAGATCCAAAACCGTCGCTGGCATTTTATCAAAATGTATTAGGTATGAAGCTATTAGGTAAGTATGACTTTCCTGAAATGAAGTTTACGCTGTACTTTTTAGGCTACGAGCCAACACAGCCAGAAGGTGATGATAAGACAAAAGCAAAATGGGTATTTGGTCGCCCTGCTCTTATAGAGCTCACTCACAACTGGGGCACAGAAAACGACGATAGTTTTACAGGCTACCACAGCGGTAACGACGAACCAAAAGGTTTTGGCCATATTGGTATTAGTGTACCCGATGTGTACGCAGCCAGTGAGCGCTTTGCAAAATACGATGTAGAGTTTGTAAAAAAACCAGACGATGGTTCAATGAAAGGCTTAGCTTTTATAAAAGACCCTGATGGCTACTGGATAGAAATACTCTCACCAGATAGCATAACCGATATTATTTTTGGTAAATAATCTCAACGCTTAATAAAACGGTTACCACATACTAAAAAGCCAGCTGTTACGCTGGCTTTTGTATTTTAAAGTAAAATTACTTACTCAGTGCACTTATTCGTGACTCAAGTGGCGGGTGAGATGAAAACAGCTCAGCCATACTTTTACCACCCGCAATACCAAATGCCATCATTGAACCTTGCAATTGTGAAGGATGGTTTTGCTTTAACCTTTCTAGGGCAGAACGCATTTTATCTGCACCAACTAATTTAGCAGCACCGCTGTCGGCTGCAAATTCACGCTTTCTGCTGTAATGCGCTACAACTATACTTGCCAACACACCAAACAGGACTTGGAATAACATATCGAACAAAATGTAGGTCCAGCTTATTCCGCCCTCTTCTTCATCGCCATTAAGAAAATTATCTACAATATTTGCCAACACTTTTGCAGCAAATATAACAAAGGTATTTACCACACCTTGAATAAGCGTAAGCGTTACCATATCGCCACTAGCAATGTGTGACACCTCATGAGCAAGCACTGCTTCGGCTTGATCTTGGGTCATACTTTGCATTAAGCCTGTACTTACAGCAACTAGTGAATTGTTTTTACTTGGGCCTGTTGCAAAGGCATTCATTTCAGGGCTGTCGTAAATTGCCACTTCAGGCATTGCAATGCCAGCTTTTTTAGCTTGTACTGCCACAGTGTTTACAAGCCATTGTTCGGTTTGGTTACTTGGTTGAGTAATAACCTGCGCACCCGTTGATTTTTTAGCAATCCATTTAGACATATAAAGTGAAATAAACGACCCACCAAAACCAAATACGGCCGCAATAAGTAATATACCACCTAGGCTACGATGGCTTAAGCCTAGCGCGCTCATTATAATTGAAAGCACCACACCTAATACCAACATAACCGCAAGGTTAGTTAATAAAAACAAAAATACACGTTTCATTCGCGTTCTCCAAAAATAACATTCATTGCTGAGCGATTTACTAAAATTTGATCGGCTGTAAGCAACACTATCGCAATGACACACTATGTCATTGCGATAGTGTTATTCTGTGACAAACTATGTCACAGCGCAAGTACTATTTATGGATTTATTGATAAATTTTCAAGAAGTGTTTTATAGATTTGTAATTTTGGTGTTTGTTCGCTGTACGGGCTAATAGCAAGAATGGGAAACGGTAAGCGTGCCTTTAAACTATCAAGGTTTGCTTGGTATTCATCCATGTGTTCATCAACCTGGTTGGCTATCCAACCTATACAGTTAATACCTAAGCTTTGTATGTGTGCTGCGGTTAAAAGTGCATGATTTAAGCAGCCCAACTTCATACCAACCACTAATATAACCGGTAGTTTCTCAGCTTTTACCCAATCGTATAAATACTCGGTATTATTTATAGGCAAAGCCCAACCACCAGCACCTTCTGTAAGCAGGTAGTCAGCGCCTTGCTGTTTTACCGTTTTATAGGCTGCAGTAAGTTTGTTTACATTAATAGTTACACCCGCCTGCTCTGCGGCTATGTGGGGGGCTATGGGTGGTGCAAAAGTAAAGGGATTTACCACGTCATACTTTGCGCTTACTGTTGCACTTTCCATTAGCATAAGTGCATCAGCATTAACAAGTTGGTCAAACGCCATTTCAGACCCAGCAGCTAGTGGTTTATACCCTATTGCCTTTTTTTTATGTTGGGCAAGCAGTTTTAACAATAAACTGGTTACATGTGTTTTTCCCGCATCGGTGTCGGTACCAGTAATAAAAAATTCTTTCATAGCTTTGCCTTGTAACAAACGATGTTTACGCTTTAGTTAATGATAACAATACTACATGATAAGAAACACACGCTTTTTGGTTTATTAACGGATACGCTGCACACGCCGTTTTAAGCGCCGATTTGGTTAATAACCCTGGGCGTGTTTTTCCTGTATTCTGAGTGGTTGCGCCAATTGCTTTTATTGAGCGAATTGCTTGCAGCGGTGTCGAATATTTATCTGTATACATTGTGCTTATAGTGTTTGTAACATTAAAACCAGAACTTTGGACCGATTGGTTTATATAATCAACCGAATTAAATGTATTAATATGGCTGTGGCTATCTACCGCAGCAAACGCTGTTTTTATTTCGTTTAGTGAGCCTTCAACTACAGCGCTAATATAAGCTTGCCCGCCCGGTTTTAATACCTCATAAAGTGACTTTAAAAGCACGTTAAAGTTAGCTGACCATTGCACCGCAAAGTTACTAAAAATAATATCTACACTGTTTGATTGTAATGGTAAATTGTCCATATCTGCGCATACTTTGTAATCACCTTTATTACAACTATTGAGCATATTAAAACTTAAATCCATTGAAAGCACATTACCGTAAAGGCTTTTAAGCTGATCGGTGTTTACAAGTGGGCCTGCACCTAAATCAACACACACTTTATTTTTATTACATGCTGAAGGCGTTATTAATTTGAACAAATCATCCGCTGCTTTTTTTTGAACATGTGCATGCGTATTGTAATCACCCGCCGCTTTTGAAAAGTTAACCTGTGCTCCTTTTTTAAGTGCTGGGTTAAACCTTTTTAAATGGCACAGTGTTGCGGGCTTTGTAACCGGCTTACTATCAAGTGCATGGGCTATCATAATAGTGCCTCTGCTAAATGTTTAACTAGATAAGTAATATCATCAAGGGTGTGCGCTGCCGTTAACGTCACTCTTAAGCGTGCAGTATTGTACGCAACCGTAGGTGGGCGAATGGCGGTTAGCCAAATTCCTTGTTGCTTGAGTTTATTAGCCGCTTTTAATGTTTGCTCTGCACACCCTAATACAATAGGTTGAATAGCCGTATCGGACTCCATTACCGCTATGTTGTGCTGTTGTGCAAGGTGTTTAAAAGTAGCAATGTTTTTATTTAACATTACTCGTTGCGTGTTAGCTTTTTTAATGTGCTTTAAGCGAACTAATGTATTATCTGCCAATAATGGCGACATAGCCGTTGAGTATGTGTAATCGCGGTTATATTGCAGCATGTAGTCTATAAATGCGCGTGAACCCAACACACACGCGCCACTACTAGCAACAGCTTTACCAAATGTGATGACGAGTATATCGGGTAAAATATCGCCAATAAATGTTTCGCAACTACCCAGCCCTGTATTACCTAACACGCCAAAGCCATGTGCGTCGTCTATCATCAGCCATGCATTGTGTTGTTTTGCAAGGAGCAGTAGGTCTTTGATAGGGGCCGTATCACCATCCATCGAAAAAACACCTTCGCTAATAATTAACTTATTTTGTGCTTTTGACTTTTCGAGCCGAGATCGTAAGTGATTTAAATCGTTGTGGTTAAACCGTATTAAAGCTGCATTTGAATGAAGTGCACCATCTATTAAGCTAGCGTGGTTTAACTTATCTTGAAAAATGGCGCTGTTTTGCGCTGCTGCTTTATCCTGAAACAACGCTTTAATTACACTGCTATTAGCACTAAACCCAGAATTAAAAAGCAACCCAGCTTGATAACCTAACTGAGTGCATAAGTACTGCTCTAACGCTTGTTGCTGTAATTGATACCCTGTTACTAATGCAGAGCTATGGCTACCTAACGTATTAATATTTTCGCTCTTAATAGTTAAATCACCAAAGCCCAAGTAATCATTACTGGCAAAATTTAGGTAGGTTTTATCATTTACCATAATGGTTCGTGCTGTGGCGCTTTGTACCACATGGCGTTTGCGTAAAAGCAATTGCTCTGCCCGTTCATTAAGGTGTGCGCTAATAAATTCAAATGGCATGAGTAACGCTTACTTAGGCTTCGTAAAATAATTCAGACGTTGCTTTATCTGCAACTTGCGATGAAAGCGACGCTGCTACAGCTTCATCTGAATAATCTTCACGCGTTTCTGGGTTCATTCCTAGCTTTTTAATTAGGTTCATATCGGCATCCGCTTCTGGGTTTTCTGTTGTAAGCAGTTTGTCACCATAAAATATAGAGTTAGCACCTGCAAAAAAGCACATTGATTGCATTTGCTCGTTCATGGCGTTACGCCCTGCCGACAAACGTACATAGCTGTGTGGCATCATTATTCGTGCAGTAGCAATAGTGCGTATAAACTCAAAATGGTCTAAATCGTCAACGTTTTCAAGTGGGGTACCTTTTACTTTAACTAGCATATTAATAGGTACACTTTCTGGCTGTTGTGGCAAATTAGCCAATTGCATAAGTAACCCATAACGGTCGGCTGCTTGCTCGCCCATACCGACTATACCGCCTGAACAGACTTTCATACCGGCATCGCGTACATGATCTATGGTGTTTAATCGATCTTCAAAGGTACGGGTTGATATAATTTGCTCGTAGTATTCAGGTGATGTATCTAGATTATGGTTGTAGTAATCTAAACCTGCACTGCTGAGTTCGTGCGCTTTTTCGTTTGTGAGTTTGCCCAGGGTCATGCAGGTTTCAAGGCCAAGCTCTTTTACTTCTTTTACCATTTTAGAAATGTAAGGCATGTCTCTGTCTTTTGGATCTGACCACGCAGCGCCCATACAAAAACGTGTTGCGCCTTTTTGTTTAGCTAAACGCGCTTGCTCTACTACTTTTTCTACTTCAATAAGTCGCTCGCGCTCTAGGTCGGTTTTATAGTGCCCTGACTGTGGGCAATACTTGCAATCTTCTGGGCATGCCCCAGTTTTAATTGATAACAGGGTAGAAATTTGCACTTCATTTGGGTTGAAGTTAGCACGGTGAACCGACGCCGCCTTAAAAAGTAAATCGTTAAACGGCATTTCAAATAATGCTTTAACTTCGCTATGGGTCCAATTGTGGCGAACAGGTGCAAGTTCCATAATTCTCTCTTTATTTTTTTCATATCGGTGATGTTGGATTAGTCTAAAACTTCAAGTACCATTGTCAACGAAGCCCACCCAGTTAAAGTTTACATATGCACAATAAACACCCAATTGATTTAAATTTTGATCGTGAACACATTTGGCATCCATACACATCAATGACAAAGCCTATTCCCGTTTACCCTGTAACCCACGCTAAACACAATATAATTTACCTCGAAACAGGCGAGCAACTTATAGATGGCATGGCATCGTGGTGGAGCGCTATTCATGGTTACAACCACCCTGCTATTAACAAAGCAATGGTTAATCAAATTAATCACATGAGCCACATTATGTTTGGAGGTATCACACATTCAAGTGCAGTTGAGCTGTGTAAAAAGCTTGTAGATATCACCCCCCTAAGCTTAACTAAAGTATTTTTAGCTGACAGTGGCTCGGTAAGTGTTGAAGTAGCTATTAAAATGGCTCTGCAATACTGGTTAAGCCAAGGTATTAAAACAAAACAAAAATTAATGACTCCTTATAAGGGTTATCATGGCGATACGTTTGCTGCAATGAGCGTATGCGATCCTGTGAACTCTATGCATAGCCTATATAAAGGTTTTTTGCCTGAGCACGTATTTGTACCTGCCCCTACCAGTAAGTTTTCAAGCACTTTTGAGCAAAGTGAAGCGCTTGAACTTGAACAGTACTTTAAAAATAACCACCAACACGTAGCTGCTTTTATTATTGAACCCATAGTACAAAATGCGGGAGGTATGAATTTTTATCATCCCGATTATTTAGCCTGCGTAAGGCAGCTATGCAATCAATACAATGTACTTTTAATTTGCGACGAAATAGCCACTGGCTTTGGCCGAACGGGTAAGTTATTTGCGGTTGAACACGCTAATATTGAACCCGATATTTTATGTATAGGTAAAGCACTTACCGGTGGCTCAATGACTTTATCGGCAACGCTTACGAGCGATAAAATTGCCACAGGCATTAGTCAAGGTGAAGCCGGAGTTTTGATGCACGGACCTACCTTTATGGGTAATCCGCTAGCGTGCGCAGCTGCATGTGCCAGCATAGACTTATTACTTGAGCAAAACTGGCAACAACGCGTAAAAGAAATAAATAATCAACTTCAGCAATTACACAAATGTGCGGAGCTTGAAGACGTTGCTGATGTAAGAGTGCTCGGCGCGATAGGTGTTGTAGAGCTTAATAAAGAGGTTAGTAATATCGATGTTGCGACTATTCAGGCCTTTTTTGTAAAACAAGGTGTATGGATACGCCCTTTCGGTAAACTAATTTACCTTATGCCACCGTATATAAGTGACCAAAACAGTATTAAAACGCTTTGCGATGCAATTTATAGTGCAATTAAAGGTAAACATTACGCTAAAGCATAGTGATTTTTTAAAGTTTAATAGTGGTATTAATTAGTCAATAGCTTCATTAACTTTAAGCAAAAAGCGGATTTAACTTGATATAGATCATTTGTATTAATTAAATTCGTCCTCATGCCTTCAAAAACGTGTTTAGCAGTTTTAGTATATTGCTCTTCGTAATATTTACGGATATGATAATACCTATCATTTACAATTACCTTTTTGGACTTCTTTCATGAACTTATTTTTTAAACCAGCCAAAACATTAGGTGCCTCTTTATTAATAGCGTCTGCGTTTATTGCGCAACCTGTATTTGCTAACGGTCCTATTGGTGAACATGTAAATCACCTTCAAGCTAACCTTAAAAGCTATAACGAAGAAGTTGAGTGGATGGTAGGCAAAGTAGACACGCTTGTTAGCACCTACGAAAATAAAGGCGCAAAGGCCGTAAATACCGACGATTTAATTGAATATTGGGAATCGGTAAAATTTCACAGTGCAATTGAAACTAATTTAGTGCCTGTTTATGCCTCTATTTGGCAGGGTTTGTACGGTGTAAAAATGGCAATTGACGGTGGTAAAGCAGCCGCTGAGGTTCGTGTGCAACAAACCGCAATGAATAATGCTTTATGGCAAGGTTTAGGTGCTGTTAAATTAGCAGCTAAATTTCAACAAAAAGGCTTGTTAGAGTCTGTTACAGCTACAGCAAGTAAAGAAATGACGCAAAGTGCAACAATAGACGAAATAAAGCACAAACTAGACCGCGTCATCGCAAAACTTGCTGAGCGCCTTCACGACGAAGCCACTGAAATTGTTCACGATACTTACCTACACTTATTCGAAGGCGTTGAAGGAACACTTATCGAGCAAGATGCAAATTTAGTCGAGGCACTTGAAAAAGATTTTAACGTCACGCTTCCAAAAGCAATCGCAGATAACAAAAGTGTTGATGAAGTACGCGATGTAGTTACCAGCATGCAAACAAAATTAGACCGCGCCAAACGTTTAATTGAAAAAGCAGAAAAAAACCGTAAGGACGTTTTTTAGTGGAACGCAGAACCTTTATACAAGGGTTAGCAGCATTAGGGGTAATTGGCTCATTGCCATTACCTCTATCGCAAGCTTTTGCTAATACAGTAGCCAACCCTGTCTCGGTTGACGATTTACCTAAGCTTAAAGGTGATTTAACCTTATATTTAGGCCGAGGTGAAGGTGGTTTATACGAAAACGTATTACAAGCTATCCAAAAAAATAACCCTGATTTTAATTTAGCTATTCGCCGTGGACCAACAGCTGCACTTGCCAACACAATTGTTGCAGAAGCCAAAGCGGGTGTTAAACGTGCTGATTTATTTTGGGCTGTGGACTCAGGTGCAATTGGTTTAGTGACCGATGCAGGTCTTGCAAAACCACTGCCAGACGATTTATCGGCTCAACTGCAGCCGCAATTTAAATATGAAGACTGGGCGCCAGTAACGGGACGTATTCGTACATTGCCTTTTAATACATCGCGTTTAACTAAAGATCAAATTCCAACCAGCATTATGGAAATTGCTGACAGCGACTTGAGTATTGGGTGGGCCCCTGCTTATGCGTCTTTTCAATCGTTTGTTACAGCAATGCGTATATTACAAGGCGATGATAAAACGGCTAAATGGCTCAAAAAAGTTAAAAAACGTGCAAAAACATACGCAGGTGAATTAGGCGTTGTAATGGGTGTGGAACGGGGTGAAGTTGATATTGGCTTTGCTAATCATTATTACACTTTACGTTTAAAATCAGGCAAGCCGGATGCAAATCTTGATTTAGCCTTTACCCAAAACGATGCAGGCTGTTTAGTCAACGCCTCGGGTATATTAACGCTTAACAGTGACCCGCTTGCAACTAACTTTATGCGCTATTTACTCAGCAAAGAAGTTCAAGGCTATTTAGCACGTGAAGCCTACGAAATCCCCCTTGTAAACGGTATTGCTCAGCCTGATGGTTTACCTTCGCTTTCGAGCGTTTCACCACCTAAAATTGATTTAACACAGCTTGCAGATTTGCGACCCACTATTAACTTAATGCGCAGCAACGGCGTTTTATAATGCGATTACCCCCATCTTACCCAATGGCGCTGCTTGCAGCGCTCATTACGCTTACCCCTATTTGTATATTAATGGTGCTTGCTAGTGACTCAAGTTCCTATTTTGATAGCCATAATTTAACCATATTAGGTAATACACTGGCTTTAATGGGCTTAACTGTTTTAGGCTCAATTTTAATCGGCGTACCACTTGCGTTTATAAGCGCCTATGTACACTTACCTTTTAAAAAAGCATGGCTTGTATTATTTGCCGCTCCCCTTGCTATACCTAGTTATATTGGTGCGTTTACGCTTTATGCTGCATTTGGCCCTGGGGGTGAAATAAATAATTTACTCGGATTTGAAACACCGTCTATGTATGGGCTATCCGGCGCTGCAATAGTTATGACCTTGTATACATTCCCATTTGTTATGATGACTACCCGATCATCTTTACTCAGTTTAGACGCCAGCATGGTAAACGCAGCTCGCACATTGGGTATGTCGATGACGCAAAGTGTATTCAAAGTTATTCTACCCCGCGTGGTAAATGGCATTGCTGCTGGGTCGTTATTAGTAGCACTTTATACTTTATCTGACTTTGGCACCCCAGCCATGATGAGACTTGATACATTCACCCGTGTAATTTATGTTGAATACAATGCCTTTGAACTGGGTCGCGCAGCGATGCTGTCGCTTCAGTTAATGGTTATTGTAGGCTTTTTATTACTTGTAGAGTCGCAAATAAAAACAGCGAGTGAGCGTCATGGCCGCCCCCTTTTTTTATTCCCGAATAAACTTCAATTGAGTGCGTTATTTACTCTGTTCGCTCCTGTGCTGTTGCTAGCAATCGGCTTACCCTTGGCAATATTTTTTATATGGCTTGCACGAGATGGCTTAAGTAATTTTGATTTTACCATTGCATGGCATTCAACCTATGCGTCTGCACTTGCTGCTATTGTTGCAGTAATAGTAGCGGTCCCTGTTGCGCACGCGGCTCTCAGTGGCAAAGCAGGCAGAGTTATGGAGCGCGTTACTTACTTTGGCTTTGGCATACCCGGTATTGTAATGGGCACAGCGCTGGTTTATGGCGGGTTGCAATTACCATTTTTGTATCAAACTTTGGGGTTACTTATTATTGCCTACATGCTACGTTTTTTGCCTCTCGCGGTCGGTTCAATTCGTACTAGTACCGAACATTTAGACCCTAGCTTGGTAAAATCTGCTCGAGTGCTTGGTGCAAGCCCGCGCGAAGCCTTCACACGTATTACTTTGCCTTTAACCATGCGTGGTATCGTCGCTGGTGGTGCATTGGTGTTTTTAGAGTCAATGCGTGAACTTGAAGCCACTTTATTGCTAGGCCCTACTGGGTTTGAAACCCTGTCTACTTATTTATGGCGTGTTTACGAAGCTGGCTATTTTGGCCGTGCCGCTATACCTGGGCTGTTATTAGTGGTGATCTCTGCTTGTGGTTTAGCTATTATGATGTCTGGCGAAAAACGTAACCAGTTTGAACATTAAGGATTTGAAGTAAATGCTATCTGTAAGTCAGTTGTCTATAGATTATGGCAGTAATCGCGTTGTGAGCGATTTGAATTTAACGCTTGGTGAAAACGAAATCCTAATGCTTGTAGGCCCCACCGGTTGCGGTAAAAGTACAATATTACAAGCACTCGCAGGCTTAATACCCATTTCTGAAGGTGAAATAAACGCAGATAAATGGCGTGCAACCCGTAATAAATCAGTGCCTCCTGAGAAGCGCAGTGTAGGTATGGTTTTTCAAGACTTTGCGTTATTTCCGCATTTAACGGTTGAGCAAAATATTTGTTTTAAATTAAAAGATCACAGCGTGGCAGATCATTGGATTAACCTACTTGGTCTTGAAGAGTTTAGAACTAAGAAACCTGCGACCCTGTCTGGCGGTCAAAAGCAACGCGTTGCATTAGCACGTACTCTTGCTCACCAGCCTGACTTTGTATTACTTGATGAGCCGCTGTCGAATCTAGATGCGGCGTTAAAAGACATGCTGCGTTGGGATATCCGAAACGCACTAAAAAATGCAGGTGTACCTGCTATTTGGGTTACCCACGACCAAGAAGAGGCACTATCGGTTGGGGATCGTGTTGGTGTTTTAAAAGGTGGGCAAATACAACAAATTGACACTCCCGAAAAATGCTTTAGCACCCCAGAAAACCGCTTTGTTGCGCGTTTTTTAGGTGAAGCTAGCTTTATAAAAGGTACATTAAATAACGGCCAAGCACTTACCGATATTGGTAATGTACCCGCGCATGGTGTTGACTGCGCTCAAGGCAATGTTGATGTATTGCTTCGCCCCGACGATGTTTTATTAGTACAAAGCAGTATAGGTAATAATGGCGAGGTTATTTGGGTACGCTTTGAAGGCGGTAGTCGATTATGCGCTATAAAACTTGCCTGTGGTACAGTAGTCACTAGCCGCGTGAGTCATGAACTGGTTGTACACCCTGGTGACAACGTACATGTTTCGCTAAGTACCTCTCATCCGCTGGCTGCTTTTAAAAACTAGCGCATTAAATATTTTACTTTAGAGGAAACTATGAACGGGCCAAATCCAAATAACCCATCTCCAATGCAAGGGTTTCCTCAAGTAGGTTATTTAAAAAATTTTATTACGTCGCCTAATATAGAAGTCGGTGATTATACGTATTACGACGACCCTGATGGGCCTGAACACTTCGAAAAAAACGTACTTTATCATTTCGATTTTATTGGCGACAAACTTATTATTGGGAAGTTTTGTGCCATAGCAAAAGATGTAACTTTTATAATGAATGGGGCTAATCATAAAAGTACTGGTTTTTCTACCTACCCATTTTTTATATTTGGTAACGGATGGGAAAAGTCTGCACCTCAACCAGGTGACTTACCATTTAAAGGAAATACAGAAATTGGCAATGATGTGTGGATTGGCTATAACGCCACTATTATGCCAGGGGTAAAAATAGGAAATGGCGCTATCATTGCTAGTAAATCGGTAGTGACCAACGATGTACCAGCTTATGCTGTCGTTGGTGGTAATCCAGCAAAAATAATCAAACAGCGGTTTGACGATAAAACGATTAATGCACTGCTATCTATTGCATGGTGGGATTGGAGCAGTGACAAAATCACTGCTCATTTAGATGCTATAACTCAAAATAATTTAGACTTACTGTCTAAACTATAACACTACCATTCAAACATATACGCCATTTTACTTATGGTTTTAAGCGGCACGTTATGCGAATTCCGTTTAGCGTATAAGTGCTGCATAGATTTATCTTTTACTTCACCCACTATCACTTCTTTAACTTGATAACCTAAGGCAACAGCTGCTTGAGTGTATGCAACAAACTCCCATTTTTTTATATTGGTGTTGTCTACAATCACAAGCGGAATACCTTGTGCGAGCGCTTGTATAAAACGCGCTAAATTTAAATTATGGTATTGCGGTAATTTAAATTTATCAAAATGATATTCGCCCTGCTCATTTAAAAAATAATCATCTGTTGAGCAAATTAAATATTGGCTTTCATCTGCAGTCGCTAATTCGTCTGCTAAATTTTGTGCATAATACGACTTACCGCTTCCAGGTAGTCCACGTAAAATAAAAACTTGTTTCATAGCATCCATTTCTAAAGTAATGGTCAGTATTGAGTAATCAAAGAATATATAATGCCACAAAATCGCTAAATTTCAGAGAAGCAAATTACAAACTTAGTCATTTTTGCCTAAAAATCGACTAAAAATAAACCGCATTGATAAAAACTTATAAAGAGTTGCCCGCAATAGTTTTTTTATTTTACTTTACTAGGTAAGATACAGGGTTCTAGTACAGCACCATCTATCAATAAAATATGGTTTATATACTGTACATATTTAAATAAATAAAGTTAGGCAACTTATATCATTGGAGTGAAGATGAGCCATTTAGCGATTTCAGAGCTATTAAAAGGCAATGTTGCGGTAGACAGCCAAGTAACAATTAATGGCTGGATCCGTACTCGCCGCGATTCAAAAGCAGGAATATCATTTTTAGCCGTTCATGACGGTTCGTGTTTTGATCCTATTCAAGCGGTAGTTCCTAATTCACTAAATAATTATGATGAAGTTACTAGCTTAACAGCCGGTTGTTCTGTATCGGTTACTGGTGTTTTAGTTCAATCTGCGGGCAAAGGCCAATCGTTTGAAATTCAAGCGAATACGGTCACTGTATTAGGTTGGGTAGAAAACCCAGATTCATACCCAATGTCGGCAAAACGCCACAGCATTGAATACTTACGTGAACACGCTCACCTTCGCCCACGTACTAACATGATTGGCGCAGTAACACGTGTACGTAACTGTTTAGCACAAGCCATTCACCGTTTTTATCACGAGCAAGGTTACTACTGGATCAGCACACCTATTATCACAGCAAGTGA
>NZ_NTLW01000200.1:0-11483 GCF_002632075.1 Pseudoalteromonas sp. ESRF-bin5
AGCAAATTATTAAACGAGTATGCGGGTCGCCCTACGCCTCTTACTTTAACGCGTAATTTAGTTAAAAACCCAAAGGTTAAACTTTACTTAAAGCGTGAAGATCTTCTTCATGGTGGTGCACACAAAACAAACCAGGTGCTTGGCCAAGCGTTATTAACAAAACGTATGGGTAAAAAAGAAGTAATTGCTGAAACCGGCGCAGGTCAGCATGGTGTTGCTACTGCTTTAGCATGCGCACTTTTAGGTTTAAAATGCCGTATATACATGGGCGCGAAAGACGTTGAACGCCAACAACCTAATGTATTTAGAATGAAATTAATGGGCGCAGAAGTCATTCCTGTTACAGCGGGTTCTGGCACATTAAAAGATGCCGTAAACGAAGCGCTACGTGACTGGTCAGCTAACTACCAAGAAGCACACTACTTACTAGGAACTGCGGCGGGCCCTCACCCATTCCCAACAATTGTTCGCGAATACCAAAAAGTAATTGGTGAAGAAGCCAAGCAACAAGTGCTTGAAGCTGAAGGTCGCTTACCAGACGCCGTTATAGCTTGCGTGGGTGGTGGGTCAAACGCTATTGGTATGTTTACCGATTTTATTGACGAGCCTAGCGTAAAGCTAATTGGTGTTGAGCCAGCAGGTAAAGGCTTAGATACCCACGAACACGGCGCCACTATTTGTAAGGGTACTAAAGGTATACTACACGGTACATACACTTACATTATGCAAAACGATGATGGCCAAATTGAAGAATCATACTCTGTATCAGCAGGTCTAGATTACCCAGCGGTAGGCCCACAGCATGCATTTTTACATGAAACTGGCCGTGCACAATATGTAGGTATCAGTGACACTGAGGCACTTGACGCATTTCAGTCATTAGCTAAAAACGAAGGTATTATTCCGGCTCTGGAGTCAAGCCATGCTTTAGCCTACGCGCTAAAATATGCAGAAGAGCAGACGCAAGACAGTGTAATCGTAATTAATTTAAGTGGCCGTGGCGATAAAGATTTAGCACATGTACACAAAGTATTATCTGAAGGAGGCCAGCTATGAACCAAGTTAAGACGGACCGTTATGGCGCTATGTTTACTGCACTTAATGAGAAAAAACAAGGTGCGTTTGTTCCCTTTGTGACTATTGGCGATCCAGGTAAAGAGCAGAGCATTGCTATCATTAAAAGCTTAATTGATGGTGGTGCTGACGGACTAGAGCTGGGTATTCCCTTTTCAGATCCAATAGCCGATGGCCCTGTTATCCAAGCCGCTAATATTCGTGCGCTTGATGTGAATATTAACACCCAAGATTGCTTTGACATCATTAAAGAAATACGTGAATACAATGCAGATATTCCAATTGGTTTATTGTTATATTCAAATTTAGTGTTTAAACGTGGCTTAGAAGCGTTTTACAAAGATGCAAAAGCCGTAGGGGTAGACTCTATTTTGGTAGCGGATGTTCCTTTGCATGAGTCTAAAATGTTTAGAAAGGCTGCAATGGATAATGGTATAGACCCAATATTTATTGCAACACCTAATGCAGATGACGACACTCTTCGCCAGTGTGCTTCATATGGACGCGGTTATACTTACTTGCTTTCACGTGCAGGCGTAACAGGTACTGATACCAAAGCACAAATGCCTGCTGGTAATATTGTAAATAAATTAAAAGAGTATCATGCAGCCCCCGCCCTACTTGGCTTTGGTATTTCAACGCCAGACGATGTTAAATCAGCATTAAATGCAGGTGCCGCTGGGGCCATTTCAGGCTCTGCGGTAGTAAAGATTATTGAAGCCAATCTTGATGATTTGGATGCAATGACAGCGCAACTAAAAACGTTTGTTAGCAACATGAAAGCCGCTACAGAGCTTTAATTAAACTCAGGTTTAAACACATTAAAAGGGCATTTAAATGCCCTTTTTCATTATTAAAATTTAGTGCGCTTTATGCTTCCCTTCTAGCACTTCTTCAATAAATTTAGCGTTAAAAGCATCTAAATCTTCTGGGCTGCGGCTGGTCACTAAACCTCTGTCTACACACACTTCTTCATTTACCCAGTTTGCGCCTGCATTCATTAAATCGCTTTTAATACTTGGGAAAGAAGTAATTGTGCGGTCACGTAACTTGTTAATTTCTGCCAGTAACCATGGTGCATGGCAAATTGCAGCAACTGGTTTGTTTTTTTCTGCACCAAAAAAGCCGTCTATAAAGGCTTTTGCGTGTTTGTCTTGACGAAGGCTGTCTGGATTAAATAACCCACCGGGTAACATTAATGCATCGTAATCAGCTGAGTTTGTATTGGTGACGAGTTTATCTACTGATACTTTTTCGCCCCATTTATCTTCATTCCACCCAGTAATTTGACCTTCTTTGATAGAGACGATCTCTATTTCTGCACCCGCATTTAATAATGCATCGCGAGGAGAAAACAATTCACTTTGTTCAAAACCGTCAGTGGCTAAAATGGCAATTTTTTTACCTTTTAGTGGTGTGCGCGATTGTAATGTATTCATTTGGCTCTCCTTATAAATTAATTAAGTGTTTAACTCACTAAACAATAAGCAGGACGGATGCCAAATTTAAATCATTGAAAATTATATTAAATTTTAATTTATGATATAACCCCATGTAAATTATTTATAATTAATGAATAATCTACATGACGTTAAAAGAGCGTTGTTCTAGATAGTACAAATAAAAAGGTAAGTAGAAGTGAAGTATTAAAGGCAATCTTTAAGTGCTTTAGCTGGTTTAAAAACGGCCTTGTTAGCCCCTTCTATTTCGATTGTCTCGCCCGTTTGTGGATTGCGCCCAGTGCGTGCCGGATAATAGCTAAGTGCAAACGTACCAAATCCATTAATTTGCACCTGATCACCTTCAGATAACGATTTAGTAATCACTTTTTGAATACTTGTAAGAGCAGCTTGTGAATCTTTTTTAGTGAGTTCACTGTGTTTTGCCATTTCGGCAATAAGTTGAGTTTTGTTCATATAAGGCTCCTAAATACACGTAAACAATGAATACGTTTAGCGTGGGAATATAATGATGAATAAATAAAGCCACGCAGGCTAAGGCTTACAGGGCTTTAAGTCAACCTTGTAGTTACCAAGTGTTATGTGGTAAAAACGCTGTAATTTATTTTTGTATAATTTAGGTAGTATATGCACGCATTAATTGAATACATTCCACTTATACTGTTTTTTGCAGTGTTTAAGCTTGTAGATATTTACTGGGCAACGGCTTTATTAATTGCAACATCGCTTATTCAAGTCATATTTAGCTATTACAAACATGGGAAAGTACCGACCCGCCAGTGGATCTTCTTTTCTATTGCCGCCGTGTTTGGCACCTTAACGCTTGTGTTTCATGATGAGCAATTTGTAAAGTGGAAAGCCACTATTATATACGCGGGTTTCAGCATTATGCTGCTTGTGAGTCGTTACATACTCAATAAAAACTTAGTAAAAAAGGCACTAACCGCTATTTTAGAAAACGCAAATGACACAGATAAAAAAATAACCGTGCCAGAGCCATTATGGGATAAATTAAACTTAATGTGGGTAGCTATTACCGCCGGTATTGCTGCACTTAACATATACATAGCGTATAACTTTTCACTCGACTTTTGGGTAAACTTTAAAGTTTTTGGCTTGATGGCTATTACGTTTGTTAGTATTTTTGCCACAATTATTGCCCTTTATAAATACCTCCCTGATGATGACGAAGCTGTAAACTAGTTTTCGTCATAAAAATGTCGTCTTAGCTTGTTAGTTTATAAAAAAACAGCCTGAGACGACCTTGAACGCTAATCAATACCGTTGGTTTGAATTTACCCTCATATTTATTTTTTTACCGCTAGTAGGCTTTAGCTTACGCAGCCATTTAGCAAATTGGCTTTTTCCTGCGCTTATAATATTAATGAGCGTATGTTGCATGCTTTTGTTGAGCGACCCACACTTTAAACGCTTCAGGCTTACCAGCTTTGGACAGTTTTCTGCTGTAAAAAATCGTCTGTTTAGTTTCTTTTTATTAGGCGCCGTTTTCTCTGGTATGTTTTACGGGATCATCCATCAAGAAAACTGGTTTGCCCTCCCTCGTAATTCTTTTAATGATTGGCTGCTTTTGTTACTGCTATATCCCGTGTTATCGGTTATCCCTCAAGAGCTAATATTCAGAACCTATTTTTTTCATCGTTATAAACACATTATGCCTAAAAAAAGTATGCGAATTATTGTAAGTGCCACTGTGTTTGCTCTGGCTCATGTAGTTTATGCAAATTTGATTGCGGTATGTTTAGCTTTTTTAGGCGGGTTGTTATTTTCGTATACTTACGCTCAAAGCCGCTCAACCTTTGTATGTGTTATTGAGCATAGCTTGTGGGGAATTTGGATGTTTACTCTAGGTATTGGGAGTTATCTAGACTCAGGTGCTTTAACCTAAATGTTGGGCACAAAAAAACCGCGGCAAGCGCGGCTTTTTGTACTTTACATTTTAAAAGCCAAATAACTTTAAACCAAAGAACTTGGTAGCAACCGTGTTTATAAATATCACGGCTAAAATAAATGGGATAAACGTTGAAAGAGAAAAATTAACGTATTTCTCCATCATGCTGCCTTCGTAGCTAGGTGAACCTTGGCTTAGTTCCTGTGTTAAACGCGCTTTTTTCCATCGATACATTACAAACAAACACACCATTAAGCCATTTAGAGGTAAAATAGTGTCGTAGAATACATCAACTACAATATCAAAAAAGCTCTTACTGGCACCGCCATAGCTGGTAAACGACGTTAAACTGTCAACCATACCAAACGACATAGTACATATAATTGTAAGCACGCCTGTGCTAAGCGTTAGTATACCTAAGGCTTTTTTACGACTAATACCTTTACGATCACTCAATGTTGCCGTTGGGACTTCTACAATTGAAACCAAAGACGTTATTGCTGCAAAAAATACAAGTAAAAAGAATGAAAAGGCGACAACTGAAGCCCCTACATAGCCAATATCGTTTTGTAATGCTAATAAAATTTTAGGTAAATAAACAAAAATCATTGATACAGACGAGTCTGATAACGACTCCGGGTTAGTATTTGGGTCAAAACTAAATATAGCGGGTAAAACCATAAGGCCGGCAACAAACGCGACTAGTGAGTCTGTAATAGCCACCATTTTTGCACTACTAACTATGTCGTCTTTCTTAGAAATATACGACGCATAGGTCATTAAAATGCCCATACCTAGCGATAAAGAGAAGAACGCTTGACTCAATGCACCATTGAGTACGCTAGCACTCATTTTTGAAAAGTCAGGAATAACGTAATACTCAACGCCTGCCAATGCGTTATCTAGCGTTAAAACATACGCTACCAAAGCTAACAGCATTACCAACAATGCTGGCATTAATACTTTAGCCGCTTTTTCTATGCCCTGTTTTACACCGCCGAGTAGAATGAGGTTAACAATAACAACCACCACTGCCATATAAGCAAATACTGTGTAGCTGTTAATAAATGTTCCAAAATGGGCTGGGTCGGCTAACGCATCTAAGTTACCCATGCCCGCCTGTATCAAGTAGCCAAATATCCACACTGTAATTACCATATAAAAAACGGCAATCATAAATGGAGTTAAAACGGCTAAAAATCCTGCAAATTTCCATTTTTTATCGTTATTTGCTAAAAGTTTGTATGAACCGAGCGGATCTTTTTGAGCATTTCGGCCCATGGCCATTTCTGCCATCATCACGGGTAAACAAATAAACACGACAAATAGAGCATAAATTAATAAAAATGCGCCGCCACCATTTTTAGTCGCAGAAACGGGAAAACCCACTAAATTACCAATACCAACAGCAGAACCAGCTGCAGCCAGTATAAATCCGAGACGGGAGCTAAATCGCTCTCTATTATCGCTCATGTATAAAACCTTTTTATTATTTTGAGTATCTGAGCGACTCTACCAGTGTTATACAGCGGTTTTCAAGCAATTAGCGTTAAAAATAAAATCCAACTGTAAACCTAAGTGTATACGCTTTTAGTTAGCCAAATTTGAGCTCTGTGGTACTATTTGCATAATTAAATTTAACAACTTAAGTGAGAATCTATTATGTTGTACATGATTTACTCAACAGACGTTGAAAACAGTCTTGAATTACGAAAAGCCGCACGTCCAGCGCACTTAGAACGCTTAAAAGAGCTTGATGCACAAAACAGGCTACTTACCGCCGGCCCTTTCCCTGCGGTTGATAATGAAGACCCTCAAGATGCCGGTTTTACTGGCTCAGTTATTATTGCAGAGTTTGATTCGCTAGAAGCTGCGCGTGAATGGGCAACTGATGATCCTTACGTTTCAGGTGGCGTATACGTAAATACAATTGTTAAACCATTCAAAAAAGTGTTTCCAGTATAAATAACAGCGTGTTGTTACAAGCCAACCTGTAATTCAGGATTTGTTCACACGTTTTTAATTAAAATTACTAATGTAATTACGGATTTAACGTTTTTACTTGAATTTTAGTAACTTAGTTAATTAAACTAAGGTTATCTGGTCTAGGAGTTTCTGTTATGCGCGTATTGTTAAGCCTCATTTTTATTGCTTGTGTTAGCTTTGCTAGCAACAGCCAAGCTTCGGCTACGCCCACTAAAAAGGTTAATCAACCGGTGGATAAAAAGAAAGCGGTAATACTTGCAAAACAAAGCATTGGCGGTAAAACGCTAAAGATAACTGAAAAACCAGAGTTTTATACCGTACGAATACTCAAATCTGACGGCCACGTCGTTGATTTACATATTAATAAAAAAACCGGCGAAGTGAAAAAGGATTAAAAAATGCGAATTTTAGTTATTGAAGACGATCTACATTTAGCAGACAACCTACGAAATGCATTAGAGAAAGAACGCTACAGCGTGGATTTATGTCACGATGGTGAAGCTGGTTTATTCCATATTACTGAATACCCTTTGGATATGGCTGTGGTTGATTTGGGTTTACCTAAAATTGACGGAATTGAGTTAATTAACAAAGCACGTGCCCAAGGCGTGACAATTCCAATTTTAATTTTAACAGCCCGTGATCGCTGGCAAGATAAAGTTGAAGGGCTAGATGCCGGTGCAGACGACTATTTAACAAAGCCATTTCATGTTGAAGAATTAGCAGCGCGTTGTAACGCACTTATTCGCCGCAGTGCAGGTAAAGCTAACCCTGAAATGACAGCAGGACCTATAAAAATACACACCCGTTCGCAACAAGTTTGGGTCGATGACAAAGAGTTAAGCCTAACGGCTTATGAGTATAAAGTACTTGAATACTTAATGGTAAACCCACAAAAGGTTATTTCTAAGTCAGAGCTTACCGAGCATATTTACGATCAGGATTTCGACCTTGATTCGAATGTAATTGAAGTATTTGTCTTACGCCTACGTAAAAAGTTAGACCCAGAGGGCACCCTCAACCCAGTTGAAACGTTACGTGGCCGTGGTTACAGGCTAAAAAGTCAGTGGTAGGGCCGCAAGTATCACTAAAAATAAGGCAAGGATTTATCCTTGTCTTTGTTTTATTGGTGGCACTGCCTATTTTGTTTTACTCAATTGGCAAAGCCTATTATGCCTCTTTGGTCGATGCCACAGAAAAAACGCTAGAAGCTCAACTCTATTCTCTCATATCTGAGGTAGACTTCACTGAACATGGCATAATTATGCCAAGCACTATATTAGCACCTGAGCTTAACAGATTAAACTCTGACACATACGCAATGATTTACCGAGACGAAGAGCCAATTTGGCATTCGGAGTCAGCGGTGAATGTCGACTTTGTACCTCAACAAATAGAAACCAAAGCCGGTGCTGCTGACTTTAGGCGCGTAGAATACAAAAATACGGTTTATTGGCAGCTTAGTTTAACCGTAATATTAAATAATATTGATCAGTCCGAGCAGGCTCGGTTCATTTTAGTAAAACGTAACGACGCTCTACTTCGCTTAATGGATGGGTTTAAACAAACACTTGTTGAGTGGATGTTTGTTATGGGTATTGCCATAACAATTTTAATGGCTATCGGTTTTATTTGGAGCGCCCGCCCACTTCAGCGCTTAGATAAAGAAATAAAAGCCATTGAATCTGGTGATATACAAGAAATTAAAGGCCTTTATCCGATTGAGCTACAAACCATAAAAGCCGACTTAAACTTGTTACTTGAATCTCAGCAACGGCAAAAAGAACGCTACAGAGCATCGCTCAGCGATTTAGCGCACGCACTTAAAACCCCACTAGCTGTTCTTAAATCAAGCCCGCTTGCAAATGATGCTGACGCACAAGAACAGTTAGACCGTATAAATGTGATGATCGAACACCAATTAAAGCGTGCAGCTACTGGCGCATCAGATACGTGGAAAAAACAAACGCCTATAAAACCAGTTATCGACTCAATACTAAGTGCAATGGCTAAAGTTTATCGCGACAAAGATATTATTTTTGATTGTATAGTTTCTGATAAAGACTACTTTTTAGGTGACCAAACCGATTTAATGGAGTTACTAGGCAACTTAATTGATAACGCCTGTAAAGCGTGTCGTTCTCAAGTAACGGTACAAGTGGTGCAAAGTAAAACATTATGTATAGGTATAAGTGATGATGGCCCGGGTGTGCCAGAAGATAAGCGCGAATCATTACTTAAACGCGGTACACGCTTAGATACATACCAAAGTGGGCATGGTGTTGGCATGGCCATTGTCTCGGACTTGGTTACATCTTACCACGGCACACTGACAATCACTGAAGCCGACAAGCTAGGCGGCGCACAATTTATATTAGAGTTTAATTACCATGATAAAAAATAATACGTATGCAAACTTGTTTTCGTTTTTTCTCCTTATAATAAGTGGCAGTGCTTATTCTAATGCTGTGTGCCAATTGGTTGATAAGCCAACTATGAATGAATCTAAGCGTTACATACAATGCCTTGACACCCAGCTCGATAAAGCCAAACAAGAGCAAGGGACTTGGATACAAAAACGCAAGTACGAACTAGTCCAATCTGAAGAAGCAACGGGTAATACCCAAGTGCTGCAGTTATTTATGCGCAGTATAAAAAATAACGAGAAGTACATTGAAAGCGCCTGCCAGTGGCGCTACATATTAAAACTTCCTAATGCAAAAGCAGCCGCTATCAGCTACAAGCACTGTGAAATTCAGTTAGTAAATCAGTTTACAGAATCCTTAAAACAACCTTTTTAAAGCACGTGTAAATAACACGACTAGCTCGCATACTCACTTGACAATAGTGCACACACAAAACAAACTACCTACTAGTAGATTGTTAAGTTTAAAAAGGTAACTAATGGACAAGCCTATAATAATTATTGGTGGTGGACTTGCAGGGCTTTATGCTGCAACACAGTTGCATAAACGTAATATTGCGTTTTTATTATTAGAAGCCAAACCATTTTTAGGTGGGCGTATTTATTGTGAAAATTCAATAAAAAGTGAAAGTGTTGGGTTTGATCTTGGTCCGACGTGGATGTTTCCTCATCAACCAAAAATTCAATCATTGGTCAAATCGCTCAACTTATCGATATTTGAGCAATACAATCATGGTGATGTGTTATACCAAATGCCTAATCAGGCAGTTCAACAAATTGCAGGCGCTGGCGAAATGCAATTGTTTAGGCTAAAACATGGCATGAGTACCTTAATCAAGGCACTCTATAAACAGCTACCTTCAAAGCATATATTGTTAAATCATTGCGTAACAGAACTCAAAAAAAGTATTGATAACTGGCAGTTAACAGTTAATAACAATGGTAAAATACAGCAGTTTGAAACAAAAACAGTGCTCACTGCCCTGCCTCCACGAATGTTAACCCAACATCTAACACCTAATCTTTGGGCAAGTGAGAGGCTTATAAATCGTTTGACTACTACGCCCACTTGGATGGCAGGACAAGCTAAATTTGTGGCCACATTCGATTACCCCTTTTGGCGAGAACGGAATCTATCTGGGCAATGCTTTAGCCGAGTCGGACCCATGGTTGAAATACATGATGCAAGTGCAGAACACAATAAGCATGCTGCCTTATTTGGCTTTATCGGCGTGCCATATTCCACTCGCAGTAAAGTTACCAAAGCACAATTAATAGAAGCTTGTATTAACCAGCTAACCTATTTTTACGGCAAAGCCGCTAGAAACCCTACACATTGTTTTATAAAAGATTGGGCTGAGGATGAATTTGTTGCCAATAACGACGATAAAACACAACCCTCACAACACCCTGATTTCCATTTAGGTGAACTAACAAGTGAGCTAAGAGATTTAAATATTC
Source organism: Pseudoalteromonas sp. ESRF-bin5 (assembly GCF_002632075.1). NCBI lineage: Bacteria > Pseudomonadati > Pseudomonadota > Gammaproteobacteria > Alteromonadales > Pseudoalteromonadaceae > Pseudoalteromonas > Pseudoalteromonas sp. ESRF-bin5. The sequence continues at coordinate 10,316 of NZ_NTLW01000200.1, forward strand.
ACTTAGTAGGAAGTGAATTCGCGAAAAAAGAAGCAGGTTATTTAGAGGGAGCACTTAACGCTGTTGATGACGCATTAAGTGCTATATAGAATTTTAAATGGGGCATAGAGTTAATAAATGCTAGAAGTTAACGTATCGCGTTATCTTCACCACTGCCTAATAAAGTGGCGACCCACTTACCCTCTATGCTGGTTTCAAGACCTATTTTAACAATCATGGTTAATGGGACAGACAAAAGCATACCAACGGTACCAAGTAGCCACCCCCAAAATATTAAAGATAAAAATACAACAAGGGTTGATAGGCCAAGCCCTTTACCTAAAAATTTAGGCTCTACAATGTTTCCCATTACCGTGTTTATTGTTAAGTAACCCGCCGCTACCATACCTGCAATTAGAGGGCCTTGAGTTATTAAGGCAAGTAACACGGCAGGCACAGCCGCAATAATTGACCCAATATTCGGAATGTAATTAAACATAAATGCTAAAACACCCCATAATATAAAGTAGTCGACATTTAGAACCCATAAGTAAACAGACACAATAATACCGGTAGCTAAACTAACGAGTGTTTTTATAGCCAAGTAAGAATTAATTGATTCTAAAAATCGGTCAATTTGCTTCATTTTACTATCAGGATCTTCAAGAGCCATATGTATTTTATTGCTTAGCAATGGGCCTTCAAACAGCATAAAAATAACCGTTAAGATTATTAAAAACATGTTTGCCATTACGCCACCAAGCCCTGTCAGCATGTTAGTTGCTACATCAACCATTTTGCCTGGGTCAAACATCGAAATAAGTTGTTCTTTATTAATTAAAATATTGTACTGGGAGGCGAGGTCTACAAGCCAAATAAACTCTTCTTTGAGTTGGGCTTTATATTCAGGAAGCTGCTGTGAAAAATCATTAATGGACTGGCCAACTAAGCCACCTAAGCTGACTCCAAGCCCAACAATAATTAGCACCACAAGCATCACTGCAATGCCTTTAGGAATTTTATAACGTGCAAAAAATTTAATTAGTGGATTACAAATAATGGCAATAAATGCCGCTAATATGAAAGGAATAACAATGACACTTGCTGATTTGATCCCTGCCAATACCACTACTAAAGCAGCAAAAACAATTAAGCTTTTATTTACACCCGTTAAACCTGCCACTTTATT
>NZ_NTLW01000161.1:0-6883 GCF_002632075.1 Pseudoalteromonas sp. ESRF-bin5
AGTAGGCCAATTCCCTGCTCCCCTTCTGCATTCGTACCTGTCCATATGGATGAGTCGCCAATGGTCATAAAGTCACTAAAGCTGGTTAAAGTGGTTGACCCAATTACATGATTTGAAAGTTCAGGGAAAAGTGCAAACGAGCCCGCTATAAAAATAACAAATAGCCAAGGTGCACAAATTTTAGAAAAGTCAGCTACAGTAGAAAAACCATACATAGCCACAAATACAACAATAGAGCCAACGGCTAAAACAATACCCACAAACGCTAAACTATTTGGGTACCAATCTAACTGTGCGGGAATATCAAATAAAAATCGAACCGCAGTGGACGATACCGTAATCATCGCAGCCGATATAACACTAAAAATAATGACGTTAGCCCAGTTATAGAGCTTAGTCATTGAGTTACCAGCAATTTTGTTCAAATAATTATATAAACTTAAACGCGTCTCTACTGCAATTGGCGCTGTAATTAGCCACCAAGAACACATTGCTAATAAATTACCAATTAATAGACCTAGTAAAATGTCGATGGTTGATGCACCCAGTGCAACAAATGTTGCACCAATAACAAACTCAGTGGCTGCAACATGCTCACCCGCGTATAATCCGGCAAAATGCTTCCAACCATGAAGCTTATTATTAGCAACGGGAAGTTGCTCTTCGTTCACATCTTTAAATGTGTGTGTGTGTGGACTCGTTGCCATGGTACTTCCTATTGTTTTAACACGATAATAATCACAAAAACGTGCATTTAGTTGTGTGTGCGGCTAAGCACACAACCTCGAAAATTCTTAAACAACGTCATTCATGTCAGTGTGGGACTAAATCAACGCTGTTTTTATATTTTTAGGGTTGGATACATTTCATAAAACGCTTTCCAAGCTGTTAAATGAGCAACCTCGGGGTATGCCTTGTGAACAAAATTAACAGCTCCTTGCATATGCCCTCCACCGCTGTAATGAAGTACTTGCATGTTTGCGGCAAGCGCCGCACTCACGCCCGCTATAGAGTCTTCTATTACCAAGCAATGGGCTGGGTTAACCCCCATTTTTTTAGCGGCGTGTAAAAATAAATCCGGCGCAGGTTTGCCATTTTTTACTTCACTTGAAGTAAACACCTCATCAAAATAATGACTCAATTTAACGACGCTTAATGCCTTTTCTGTTCGTGCAGGGCTACTACTAGTTGCTATACAGCTAGGTGTAGCTAAATTAGCCAATACCTCTTTAATGCCATTTGTGGGCATTAGGGCTGTTTCAAACTCATGTAAAAGTGCATTTCTATAATCAGCTTCAAATCGCTCTGGCAATTCAACATTAAAAGCATCAGCTATCTTTTGAGTAACCGCTTTAAAATTGCACCCTAAAAAATGTTCTTGTACATAAGCACGGTCAATAAACACCGCTTTATCAACAAGCATATCGATGAGCACTTGCGCACTTAAAACTTCGCTGTCAATTACAACGCCATCACAGTCAAAAATAACCAATTCAATTTTAGGGTTCATTTTTTTACCTTATTGCATTTAGTTTTATGCAAACACAACCTTGAGCATAAGCCCATATAGTGAGCATATTCTCTTTATTATTATGATATGTCAACACGGTGTGAACTTAAAAACTCGCTACATAGTTCAAATAATCAACACCTCAATACAAAAGCTGTTGATTTTCATTAGTTTTGATTTTAGCTGTCACGACTAAAATCGCATGCCGTATTCACAGCAAGTGTATTTACTGCAGATGCCAATCTACTTTTGTGATTATTACAATCTAAACAATCAATTTTACCGAAATAAATTTAACCCATACACTCGTTAACAGTTAAACAGCCAGCAACACTGCCGGCACTTTTAAATAATGAAGTCGACAATGAAAACTCAAATAAACACAACAAAAACTAAATTAACTTTAAGCGCATTAGCCCTTGCAGTGGCATTACCTGCAAGTGCGGTTACCACTCTTACAAAGGACAACGGCGCAGCTGTTGGCGATAATCAAAACTCAATGACCGCCGGTGAGCGCGGCAGTGTATTGCTTGAAGACGTACACCTAATTCAAAAGCTGCAACGTTTTGCACGCGAGCGTATCCCTGAACGTGTAGTGCATGCGCGAGGAACTGGCGCACACGGCGTGTTTGTAGCCTCAAAAGAACTAGACGATTTAACAATTGCGGCGCCATTTGCAGAAGCAGGTAAAGAAACAGACGTATTTGTTCGTTTTTCATCAGTAATTCACTCAAAAGGTAGCCCTGAAACGCTGCGTGATCCTCGTGGTTTTGCTACAAAATTTTACACAGACCAAGGTAATTGGGATTTAGTAGGTAACAACTTACCTGTGTTCTTTATCCGTGACGCGATTAAATTCCCAGATATGGTTCACTCGTTAAAGCCATCTCCGGTAGATAACATTCAAGATCCTAACCGCTTATTTGAGTTTTTCTCGTACGAGCCGGGCTCTACTCACATGTTAACGTGGGTATACAGCGACTACGGTACACCAGCTAGCTTACGTAAAATGGATGGTTGGGGCGTACATGCATATAAAATGATTAATAAATCAGGCGATGTTAAATATGTTAAGTTTCATTGGGTAAGCCAACAAGGTATCGACAACCTAGATTCAAAAGAAGTAGCCGAAGTACAAGGAAAAGATTTTCAACACTTAACACGCGACCTGTACACCGAAATTGGTAAAGGCAACTTCCCTAAGTGGGACCTATACATTAAAACACTTGACCCATCGCAGTTAGACGACTTTGATTACAACCCATTAGATGCAACAAAAATGTGGTTAGACGTTAAAGAAACAAAAGTGGGTACAATGACCTTAAACCGTATGCCAACTAACTTCTTTCAATCTACAGAACAAGTTGCAATGGCACCGGCAAATGTAATCCCGGGTATTGAGCCATCTGAAGACAGACTATTACAAGGGCGTGTGTTTTCATACTCAGATACACAAATGTACCGCTTAGGTGCTAACCACCAACAATTGCCAATTAACCGCGCAAAAGTTGATGTGGTTAACTACAACCAAGACGGCGCAATGAACTACGGTAATACAACAAGTAATGTGAACTACCAACCAAGTCACGAAAACGTTGCAGAAAACCCAATTGCACGCAGAAGTAACACTGAACTTAAAGGTTTTGTACAACAAGCCGCGATTGAAAAGCAGCAAAACTTCGCACAAGCTGGCGTACTTTACCGAGGCTTTAGTAAGCAAGAGCGCACTAACTTAGTTGACAACTTAGCTGGCGATTTAGGCAAAGTGAAAGACAGCAAAGTAAAGCACAAAATGCTCAGCTACTTCTACAAAGCCGACAGCGAGTACGGTACACGTTTAACTAAAGCCGTAAATGGCGATATTAAAATGGTTAAACAATTAGCCGCTAAACTTTAATAATTTTACCCAACCAAGAGGAAGGATCGACTCTCCTTCCTCTTTTTTTAAAAGGTAAACCGTATGCGTAAATTCCTTATTATATTTACTTTAGTAATGAGCTTTTTAAGCCTTGGTAATGAACAACAAAATACTGTGAATGAGCCAACAACCGCACAAGCACAATACGACAGCTTACTTGCATATTACTTTGCTGCCGCACGTACTGACGACACCGCCGTAATAACGCAGTTTGTTGATGCTGGCATTCCTATTAATAGTTACAACAACAAAGGTTACACCGCGCTAATGATTGCCACTTATCACGGTAATAAAAGCACGGTTAACACGCTTTTACAGTTAGGCGCTAATGCCTGCCTTGAAGATAAGCGTGGCAATACGGCCCTAATGGCCGCTATATTTAGAGGCGAATTTAGCATTGCTAAAACACTTGTCAGCCTTGATTGCGATAACGCCCATCAAAACAAAGCCGGCCAAACAGCAGAGCAATTTGCACAAACTTTTGGTCAACAAAAAGTACTCGACTTACTAGCGCAGGTGAATAGTGACGCAAAATAGCTTGTTTTTGATTTTTTGCCATTAGGACATGAACACGGGAAAAATAGTATTATTGCCTCTACTGGTCTAACCAGCTATTCTTTTCACCTGTGTACTTTATATGGAAAATAATAACTCTAATGGCCACACCACACTTTGATCACATCACTATTACCTGCAATAACAGGCAAACATTAAGCGCGCATGTATTTAAACCAGAAGGCACCATAAAAGGCGCAGTAATGATTGCACCTGCAACGGGGATTAAGCAGCAGTTTTATGCAAACTTTGCTACTTACTTGCAGCAAAATGGATTTGCCGTTATTACGTTTGACAACAGCGGGATAGGCCAATCACTTAAAGGCAGCATTAAAAATAGTAAAGCGAATTTGCAATCGTGGGGCGAGCAGGATATGCCCGCAGTGCTAGAACAACTTCAGAAAACATTTCCGAATACCCACTACCATTTGATAGGTCACAGTGCCGGCGGGCAGCTAGTAGGTTTAATGCACAATGCCACTCAACTCAGCTCACTGTTTAACTTTGCGTGTTCGTCGGGCAAGTTAACCAATATGCGCTTGGCGTATCAGGTTAAAGCACACTTTTTTATGAATGGGGTTATTCCGGTGAGTAATGCACTATTTGGCCATACTAAATCACAATGGTTTGGTATGGGCGAGCCTTTACCTATAGGCGTAGCTCAACAGTGGCAAAAATGGTGTAACGCACAAGGGTATGTTAAATCAGCATTTGGCAATACAGTATTTCAACATTTTTATAATGAACTAGTCATGCCTTCGCTTTGGATTAATGCCAGCGATGATGATATAGCAAATAACGATAATGTTGCTGATATGCTTTCTGTTTTTCCAAAACTTAACGCACAAACGCTACATTTAACGCCCAGTGAATATAACCTGAAAGATATTGGCCATATGAAGTTTTTTAGTAAAAGGTCTGCCGCTTTATGGCCTTTAGCACTAGACTGGCTAAACAAACATAGTATTTAACACCATGGTGTGTTTAGCTCCCTATACGCTAAACACACACCTGCTAACTCCATCTAACCTCTGCATACCTAAGCATATTTACGTGCTGTTAAATTTAAAGCCACTTTAGTAATTGACCTTTCGGTCAGTAAAGCTACAATCAATCAACACGTTAAACACGCACAATCAATAATGACCACACAAATAAAACCAAATAAAAAAGAAGTCACTCGGAAAAAAAACCAACTGCTTATATTAAATGCCGCCGAGCAATTATTTTCTCTTAATGGGTATGACGGCGCAAGCATGAGCATGGTTGCAAAAGAGGCTAACGTTCCAAAAGCTAACATACTGTATTACTTTAAAAGCAAAGATGGCCTTTACGAAGCGGTAATAGACAGAATAATAGCAAATTGGAACTTAGGCCTTGATAACGTCACCGCTGAAGACGACCCCGCAGCAGTGCTTTATAACTACATAAAAAGTAAAGTAATACTTGCCGTAAACCAACCTCTTCAATCTCGTTTATTTGCCAATGAAATTTTGCGTGGCGCCCCCTATTTACAAAACTACTTTAGAACAAATACACGGCCTTGGGTTAAACAAAAAATTGATGTGTTTCAATCCTGGATGGACGCAAAAAAAATAGACCAAGTTGATCCCCATCACCTTTTATTTACTATTTGGTCAACAACACAATACTACGCAGACTTTCAAGCAGAAGTACTGCTAGTTATGAATAAATTAGAATATGACGAAACCGACGTGGCACAAATAACACAATCAATTGCCCACATAATTTTAAAAGGTATTGGCTTAAAAATACCCGCCCCAAACGAGGCCTAACACATGGAAAACTTTACAACCCCTGACCTATTCGACGATCACCGCAACTCGGTTCAAGTAGCAGATAGTGGCTTGCGCCACTTTGGTAAAAAAACCACCTTTAGTGGCCAAGCAGTAACGGTAACCTGCCCAGAAGACAACTCGCTTGCCGCCGATGTTCTCCATCAAGATGGTAAAGGGAAAGTGTTAGTAATTGATGGATTTGCTAGCAAACGTTTTGCTTTTATTGGCGACATTATGGCCGAACGCGCGCTACAAAATGGCTGGGAAGGTGTTGTAATAAATGGTTGTTGCCGCGATATAGAAATACTTGCCACTATGAATTTACCTGTAATGGCAATTGGTTCAACCCCTCGTAGCACACTTAAGCGCGGTTTTGGCGATCAAGACCAAGTTATTAATATGCTGGGTACCGCAATAGCACCAAACGATTGGCTGTATGGCGACGTTAATGGCCTAATAATTAGTAAAGCCCCCCTTATTTAATAAATTCGTGTAAATAATAACAACCAGTTTGGTGCAGCAATGCACCAAGTTGGTTTGTTTTGCGGTTAAAAACACCCACTTTAAAACTTCAAAATTATAAATCCCCCTCTGCAACCCCCAAAAACCTGACCAATCGGACAGGAATTTACTTTTGGCATTTCTTTTGCTTGTATTAAGTTCGCTAAAACCACAACCACCGATGCAAAGTACAATTAGTGCTCAGTTAATAAAAATAAGATATTACGTAGAGAGCTGAAAAAAATAACAACACTATTCTCTTTTACTCAATTTAAAATTAGTAAATAACCATTTGGTCAGTTTTATGTAGATGGGTTACAAAATGAACACGCAATTAAAAAATAAAAACACAGGTATATTTTGTGACCATGGACCCAGTAATTGGCAATCAAGTCAAACGGGCATACTAAGCACTAAGCGCCTAGCCGTAAAAGATGTATTTGCCGTTAAAAAGCAAAAAAACAGTGCAGGTAATCCCTGCTGGTTTAAAACACATCCACCAGCCCAGCGAACAGCAAGTAGTGTAAACAAATTAATGGATGCAGGCTGTATTTTTAAAGGTTTTACCCATACCGACGAGCTTGCCTATAGCTTAGAAGG